>CALXKC010000036.1 GCA_944388775.1 uncultured Clostridia bacterium
AGAGAGGCAAAGAAAGATATAGAACAAGCACCTAAAGAGTTAGTTAGACTAGCTAATGAAAATGGTGGATATGACAATATAACAGTAATTGTCATAAAAAACATATGAGAAAAGGCATATTAAAAGTAAACAGAATTTAAGGAGAGAGGATTGAAAAATAATTACAATTTTGGCGTTGTCAAACTTCATTTGAAATTTAATCAACGTACAGAAAAGTACGCCTCATAAATTTCAAACTTGTTTTCCTAGCCAAAATTTAATTCTTTTCCAATCAAGTTTGTGCCTTAGAAAGGAATGAAAGTAAAAATGAATTTAGAAGGTAAACTATTAGGTAACCGTTATGAGATGATTGAAAAAATAGGTAATGGTGGAATGGCAACAGTATATAGAGCAACAGATAAAATTCTAAAAAGAGATGTAGCAGTTAAAATATTAAGAGATGAATTTACAACAGATGAAGAGTTTATCAAAAGATTTGAAGTTGAAGCTCAATCTGCTGCAAGGTTAACACATCCAAATATAGTATCAATTTATGATGTCGGAGTTGAAGACAACCTACATTATATAGTAATGGAATTAATACAAGGAAAAACTCTAAAAGAAATAATAGTAGAAGAAAAAGGACCATTACCTTGGAAATGGTCAGTAAATGTAGCAATTCAAATAGCTTCTGCATTAGAAACAGCGCATAGAAATAATATAATACATAGGGATATAAAACCACATAATATTATAATAACAGAAGACGGAATTGCAAAAGTAACAGACTTTGGAATTGCAAAAGCAGTTTCAAATTCAACAATTACAGCTTTTGGAACAACAATAGGATCTGTACACTATTTCTCACCAGAACATGCAAGAGGAGGATATACAGATGCAAAATCAGATTTATACTCATTAGGAGTAGTTATGTATGAAATGGTAACAGGAAGAGTACCATTTGATGCAGATACTCCGGTTTCTGTTGCGTTAAAACATATGCAAGAAGAACCTGAAGAGCCAATAGAATTAAATCCAAATCTACCAACATCAGTAAATAAAATAATTCTAAAGGCAATGCAAAAAGATACAACACTAAGATATCAGTCAGCAACAGAGATGCTAAGAGATTTGAGAAAATCTTTAAAAGATCCAGATGGAGATTTTGTTGAAGAGGAGGAATATGATCCAACAGCAAAAACTCAAAAAATAAATACAGATATGTATGGAAATTTATTAGATGATGAAAAAGAAAATCAAGATAAAAATAAAAAAGGTAAAAAAGATGGAAAATTCAAGAGTTTTATAAAAAGACATAAAGCATTAAGTATTTTTATTGGATTAATTCTACTATTTGCCATAAGTTTAGGTGGAACAATGGCAGTATTAAACATAACAAACCCACCAGAAGTAGCAATGCCAAATGTTGTAGGATTATCAAAAGAAGAAGCTCAAAAAGAAATAGAAGATGCAAAACTGGTATTTGAAGTATCATCAGAAGAATATAACAAAGATGTACCTGAAGGATTTGTAATTTCACAAGATCCAGCATATATGGAAAACTACAATAAAGTAAAAGAAGGAAGCACAGTATCAGTTGTAATAAGCAAAGGATTAGAAAAGACAACAGTTCCAAATGTTGAAGGAAAAGAAAAAAATGAAGCAATTAAAATGTTGGAAGATGCAAATTTAAAAGCCGAAGTGGTTGAAGAAACAAGTAGAACAGTTGAAGAAGGATATGTAATTAGCCAAGAAACAGACCCAGATTCAGAAGCATATGCAGGTGATAAAGTAAAAATCCATGTAAGTACAGGAACAGGTATAAAACAAGTTACAGTTATAAGTGTAGTAGGGCAAGATGAAGCAACAGCTAAAAGTAATTTAGAAAATTTAGGATTAAAAGTAAATGTAACATATCAAGATAGTAATTCTAATAATGGAAAGGTTACAAAACAAAGTATAGAGGCAAATAAAGTAGTAGATGAAGGAACAACAATAACATTGACAGTAAATAAAGTAGCAGAGACTAAGAATTTAACAGTAAATATAAATGTTAAAGCAATTACTGGAGGATACACAGAATCTGAAGAAGGAGAAAATGAAACAGCTACTACACAGAGTAAAACTGTTAATATAAAGGTAAATAATGAAACGAGAACGGGTATAGATAAAAATAATTCTAATTACTCTGTAATACTTTCAGGAAAAGATGGAGAGAGTCTTGAAGTTACAGTAACAATAACAAATCCAAATGGAAGTACAGTTTATGAATCAAGTAAAACAGTTGTGATAGGTTCACAAGATACAATTAGTTTTAGCTAAAATATCAAAATAATAGAAAAAAGTTCAATTTAGATAATTGCTAATTGGACTTTTTTAATATATAATAACAAAAAACGTATTTGTTATATGTTTTTATAAATATAAAATAAGGAGAATTTATGCAGGGATTAATTATAGAAAATATTGCAAATTTATATAAAATAGAAAATAGAGAAAAAGATAAAAGTAAGAAAAATAGTCAAAAAGAAATCTATGAAGCATATGCTAGAGGAAAATTCAAAAAAGAAGAAATAACACCAGTAGTAGGAGATTTTGTAGAATTTGAAGTGACAGATGAAGAAAATAAAAAAGCAGTAATAACACAAATTGAAGAAAGAAAAGTATATATAAAAAGACCTAAAATGGCAAATATTACACAACTTGTGTTAGTAGTATCAAGTAAAGCCCCTAAACCAGATTTATTAATGTTAGACAAACAACTTGCATTTGCCGAATTTTTAGATTTGAAGGTATGTATAGTTTTAAATAAAATAGATTTGGATGATGAAAAAGAATTTAAAAGCATAAAAGAAATATATACTAAAATAGGGTATGAAGTAATAGAAACACAGGCAAACAAAAGAAGTGAACAAAAAAATGGAGAATTATCAAAAACAGCAATAGAAGAAAATGAATCGATTGACAATTTGATTTTAAAATTAAAAGGAAATATAAATGTTTTAGCAGGAAATTCAGGAGTAGGAAAATCCACGTTAATAAATGCAATCTTTAAGAAAGAATTAACACAAGAAGGGGAAATAAGCAATAGAAATAAAAGGGGAAAAAATACAACAACATCAACAAAGTTATATGAAATAGAAGAAAATACATATATTGCAGATACACCAGGATTTTCAACTTTTTCAATTGAAGAAATACCAAGCAATAAATTAGCTGAATATTTTAAAGAATTTGGAGATAAAATACCAAATTGTGAATTTGCCAGCAGTTGTACACATATTAAGGAAGAAAATTGTGGAATAAAACAAGCAGTAAAAGAAGGAAAGATATCACAAGATAGATATAATAGATTTTGCAAAATTTATGAAGAACTAAAACAAAAGGAGGAAAGAAAAAAATGGTAGAAGTTTCAACATCTATTTTAAATGTAAAAGAGGGAGAGGAATCAGCAACTTTCTTTGAATTAGAAACAGCAAAAACAGATTATTTCCACATTGATGTAATGGATGGAAAATTCGTCGAAAAAGACACATATCAAAAAATGTTTGAATATGCATCCTATATTAGAAGAATATCAAATTTACCTTTAGATGTACATTTAATGGTAGAAGATATAAATAAAGCAATAGAAGATTTCTTAGCAGTAGAGCCTAATATAATTACATTCCATTTAGAAGCATGTAAAGATAAGGAAGATGTAATGAAAAAAATACAATATATAAAAGACAATCATTGTAAAGTAGGTATTGCAATTAAGCCTAATACAAAAATAGAAGATATTTATGAATTTTTGCCATATATTCATTTATGCTTAATCATGACAGTAGAACCTGGAAAAGGTGGACAAACTTTTTTAAGTGATATGGTAAAAAAGATAGAAGAATTGAAAAAATATTTAGAAGAAAATAATTTAGAGACAGATATTGAAGTAGATGGTGGAATTAATTTAAAAACTGCACCAATAGTAAAAAAAGCAGGAGCAAATATCTTAGTTGCAGGAACTGCAATTCTGATGGCGAATAAATTTGAAGATATAATTAGTGAATTAAAAAATAATTAGTTTGGTCAATAAAGGGACGGCACTTTCTACCGTCCCTTAACTATTTTTTATTCTATGAACGTTTTATTTTGTTTCTTTTGCTTTTTCGTCTTTATTAGGTTTTTCTTTCTTAATTAAATAAAATACTAAAATTCCTAAACCAATTAAAACTGCTATAATTCCAACTATTGAACCTACAACAGGTATTAAACCAATTAACCATAAAACTGCAGCTGTAACAATTAACATACCAAAATTTCCAATAGTTTTTTGAATTTTTAATTTATTACAAACTAAATTGTTAATTGCAATTATAAATATTGATGTACTTAATCCTACTAATATAAAAGATGTAGCTAAAAGTAATAAACCAAATGATGATGTGATGCTTAATAATATTAACACAAAAGAAACTAGTACTAATATTATTGGAGTTATAATACCTAAACCGATTTCAGGTAAAATACTTTTCTTATCAATAAGATTTGATTTTTTGACAAATTTAGGTGCTAACCATAAACAAATTAACCAAATAAGAATTGCAGTAGCAATAATAGTACCTAAAGAAATTAAATAAGTTTGTATTGCTTTTGTATTAGTTGTTTTTATTTGATTATATTTAACTTCACCTGTAACAGTTCCATCTGGTATAGTAATTTCACTTTTTGATGAATATTCTAGATTACCGTTAATCATACCTTGTGAACTAAGTGTTGTTGTTTCTTCTGTTTCATTAGTCCCATCTTGTGTGAAGTTCATATTGTTACAGTTTACAAATGCGTTTCTACCAACTGTTCCATATATGTTTAAAGTGTCTGTACTTACTTTTATATCACGATATACATAGCCTGTAATATTGACAGTATTTGAAAGTGTATATAAGTCATACACAACACCTTGGATATTTACTGTATTTGCAATTGTAAATAAATTACTAAATACATATCCTTGTTCTCCAACAGTTACAGTATTTGCAAAAATGAAAGCGTCTCCACCAATTTGCGAATTAATAGTAACTGTATCTGCAAAAACAAATAAGTTTCCATCTATGATATAATCAATTGTTATATCATTACCAGTTAAATAAACATCACATTGTTTGAAATTACTTTCTTCCTCAGTAGAAGTAACTTGATTTTCTGATGTATTAGTATCAGTTTCAGTATCAGTTTCAGCTGCTCTTGCTACTGGCAAAACAAGTGCAAACACAGTTATTAACACTAATACAATCATTCCAATTTTTTTCTTTAACATTTTAAACCTCCTAAAATATTTTTATTCTTAATTTATGAAAAAATAATATATCTTTATATTAAATTTGTCAATTGAAAAATAATAAATTAAATAAAAGTTTAAATAGTAAGCTTCATAAATACTATTTTTTTGACTTTGCAAATTTGCATAAATTAGAAATAGGGCAAATATCACATTTTGGATTTCTTGCAACACAAGTATTCCTTCCATGCCAAACTAATAAATGGTTTAAATCCTTCCAACATTCTTTAGGAAAAGTTTTTAATAAATCCTGTTCAATTTTTTCAGGTTCTTTTTCTTTAGATAGACCAGTCAAATTAGAAATTCTTTTAGCATGAGTATCAACTGCAACTCCCTCAGCAATTCCAAAAACTTCAAGCATAATAACATTTGCAGACTTCCTACCAACACCAGCTAAAGAAGTTAGTTCTTTCATAGTATGAGGAACGACACCATTAAAGTTTTCTAAAACTTGTTTAGCACATAATTTAATATTTTTAGCTTTATTTTTATAAAATCCACATGGATGAATAATTTTCTCTAATTCGTTAATATCAATATCTGCAAAATCTTGTATAGTTTTACATCTAGAAAATAGCTCTGGAGTTGTTTTGTTTACTCTTTCATCTGTACATTGAGCAGAAAGCATAACAGCAACAACTAATTGGAAAGGTTCTTTAAAATCCAAGCTACAAGTAGCATCTGGATAATATTCTTTTAATTTATTAAATAAAATAATTGCATCTGATTTTTTCATAACCGACCATCCTCTAACATAATATAAATTAAAATTTTGAAATTTATAAGTTTCGACATTATTTTACAAGAAAAACTAATCTAGGTCAACTTTAAATTATTAGTCTTTATATATCATTTTAATTTAATATGTAACATAATTGGGAACAAATAATTAATTAAAGAATATAATATACAAAAAAGGAGGTAATAAATTGTGTAGAATATTAAGAAAAACATTAGCAGTTTGTTTAATTGGGTTAGGATTAGGAATATTAATGGTTTTATTACTTCCGGCGACAGGTTGGTTATTTATAATAGGAGTAGCCGTGGTGAGTATTGGAATAATGTGGCTTGCTTGTTAAAAAGGAGGGAGATACATATGACGATTGTAGTAAAAAAAGTACCCAAATTTCTAAGAGGTATTGTAAAGTTGATATTTGGAATTAAAGATTAATCCATGAAAAACTAATAATACAACAGAAGAAAAAGTAACAATTAATTGTATAAATATAAAAGTAGAGAAAAACAAAAAAAGAGCTTAGGCTCTTTTTACTTTTCCATCTTTTAAACATTTAGCACATACATAAATTCTTCTTGTTTCACCATTTACATCTGCTTTAACTCTTCTTAAGTTTGGTTTCCAAGTACGTGGTGATCTTTTGCTTATATGAGAACGAGTAATGCTAAGTTTATTTCCATGACTAGCTGATTTTTGACAAATTTCACATACTGCCATTCTTAACTGCACCTCCTAAATTTCATAAATAAATTGACTATTTACAAGTTTACCACAAAAAAATAAAAAAAACAAGTATTTTTTGAAAATTATGAAAAATTCCTTGCAAATTAGGAAAAATGTGGTATAATAAATAGGCTTTAGAAAATGAATTGGAAGAAAGCAGAAAGGATTGAATAAAATGAAATGTAAAGTTGAAAAAACAAAAAACGCAAATGAAGTAAAATTAGAAATAACAGTAGAAGCAGAAAAATTTAATGATGCAATAAAAAAAGTATACTTCAAAAGTGCAAAATATTTTAATATACCAGGATTCAGAAAAGGTAAAGCACCAATGAATATAGTAGAAAAATATTATGGAAAAGAAATCTTTTACGAAGATGCTTTTAATGAAGTAGCAGGAGAAGCTTTAGATGAAGCAGTAAAAGAAAATGATTTATATGTTGTATCAAGACCAGATATTGATGTAACACAAATTGAAAAAGGAAAAGATTTAATATTTACAGCAGTAATGCAAACAAAACCAGAAGCTGAACTTGGAAAATATAAAGGAGTAGAAATCAAAAAAATCGAATACAAAGTAACAGATGAAGATATAGAACATGAATTGGGACATATGCAAGAACACAATGCAAGAATGATTACAGTAGAAGATAGACCAGTAGAAAGTGGAGACATTGTAACAATTGACTTTGAAGGATTTGTTGATGGAAAAGCATTTGATGGTGGAAAAGCAGAAGGACATGAATTAGAAATAGGAAGTAACACATTTATACCAGGATTTGAAGACCAAATAATTGGAATGAAAATTGATGAAGAAAAAGATATAAATGTTAAATTCCCAGAAGAATATTTCTCAAAAGAATTAGCTGGAAAAGATGCAACATTTAAAGTTAAATTACATGAAATAAAGAAAAAAGAATTACCAAAACTAGATGACGAATTTGCAAAAGATGTAAGCGAATTTGATACATTAAAAGAATTAAAAGAAGATATAAAGAAAAAACAACAAAAACAAAATGATGATAAAGCAAAATATGAAACTGAAGATGCAGTAATAAAAGCAGTTTGTGAAAATGTAAAAGTAGATATTCCATCAGGAATGATTGAAACTGAAGTAGATAACATGATAAAAGATATTGAACAAAGATTATCATATCAAGGATTAAAATTAGAACAATATCTTCAAATGATGGGTAAAACTACTGAAGAAATGAGAAAAGAATATGAACCTCAAGCAATAGATAGTATTAAATCACGTTTAGCTTTAGAGGCAGTAATAAAAGCTGAAAAAATAGAAGCAACAGAAGAAGAAGTTGACGAAAAAATGAAAGAAATGGCTAAAAATTATGGAAAAGAAAATGATGAAGAATTCAAGAAAAATGAAAATGTAAGAAATTACATCAAAGATGGATTAACATCACAAAAAGCAATAGAATTTTTAGTAAAAAATGCAAAAATGAAATAATATAAATAAAAGCTGGGGTGTAATATTATCCTAGCTTTTAGCATTTGTTTATTACCTATTATTCATATTAAACGTATATATAAAACGAAATAATAAAGCAAATGTTTATAAAATTTAATAAAAAAATCAAAAACTATTGTTTATATTTCAAAATAATGGTATATAATTAATAAAGGAAAACAAGGAGGAATAGAATTATGTTAGAAAAAAATAGTTTAGTACCATATGTAATCGAACAAACAAGCAAAGGAGAAAGATCATACGATATTTTCTCAAGATTATTAAAAGATAGAATAATATTTTTAGGAGAAGATGTAAATGCAACAACAGCAAGTTTAGTAATTGCACAATTATTATTCTTAGAATCAGAAGACCCAGATAAAGATATCAATTTATATATAAATTCACCAGGTGGATCAATAACAGATGGAATGGGTATAATAGATACAATGAATTATATCAAATGCCCAGTATCAACAATCTGTATTGGAATGGCAGCAAGTATGGGCGCAGCATTACTTGCAGCTGGAGAAAAAGGAAAAAGATTTGCAACACCAAATGCCGAAATCTTAATTCACCAACCATTAATCGGTGGTGGCGGACTTTCAGGTCAAGCAACAGAAATCAAAATACATGCAGACCACTTAGTTAAGACAAGAGAAAAATTAAATAAATTCTTAAGTGAAAGAACAGGCCAAACTGTTGAAACAATCCAAAAAGACACTGAAAGAGATAATTACATGACAGCTGAAGAAGCATTAAAATATGGATTAATAGACGGAATTATGGACAAAAGAAAGTAGATAAGGAGAATGATGTATGGCAAAAAATAACGCACCTAAAAGTGTAAGATGTTCATTTTGTGGTAAATCACAAGAAAATGTAAGGAAAATAGTAGCAGGACCAGGAGTATATATCTGTGATGAATGTGTAGAGCTTTGCAATAGTATAATAGAAGCAGAATTATATGAAGATGAAAAAGCGGGATACAGTTTAAACGAATTAAATGATATACCAAGTCCTAAAGAAATAAAAGCAGTATTAGATGACTATGTAATTGGTCAAGAAGAAGCTAAAAAAACATTATCAGTAGCAGTATACAATCATTATAAAAGAATAGCACATGAAGAAGTGCAAAATAAAGATGATGTAGAAATACAAAAAAGTAATATTCTATTATTAGGACCAACTGGTTGTGGAAAAACACTTTTAGCAAGAACATTAGCAAAAATATTAAATGTACCATTTGCAATAGCAGATGCAACAACATTAACAGAAGCAGGATATGTTGGAGAAGATGTTGAAAACATTTTATTAAAATTAATACAAGCAGCAGATGGAGATATTCAAAAAGCAGAAAAAGGAATTATATATATTGATGAAATAGACAAAATAACAAGAAAATCAGAAAATCCATCAATAACTAGAGATGTAAGTGGTGAAGGAGTACAACAAGCATTATTAAAAATAATAGAAGGAACAATTGCATCAGTACCACCACAAGGAGGAAGAAAACATCCTAACCAAGAATTAATACAAATAAATACAGAAAACATTTTAATAATATGTGGAGGAGCTTTTGAAGGACTTGAAAACATCATAAAAGACAGAACTGGTGAAAAAGCAATAGGATTTGGAACACAAATAAAAAGCCAAAAAGAAATCAATAAATATGAAATATTCCAAGAGCTATTACCACAAGACTTATTAAAATTCGGACTAATACCAGAATTTATAGGAAGATTGCCAATAGTAGCAACACTAAAAGACTTAGATAGAGATGCTTTAATACAAATATTAGTAGAACCTAAAAATTCATTGGTAAAACAATATCAAAAACTATTTGAAATAGATGGAGTAGAATTAGTATTTAAACAAGAAGCCTTAGAAGCAATTGTTGATAAAGCAATTGAAAGAAAAACAGGAGCAAGAGGCCTTCGTTCAATAATTGAAGAAAGAATGAGAGACATCATGTTTGAAATACCATCTAATCCTGATATAGAAAAATGTATTATAACAAAAGAAACAATTTTGGACAACAAAGGACCAGAATTAGTTATAAATGAAAATAAAAACAAAGAAGAAAATAGTGATAAGCCTACAGGTAAAAAGAAAAGACAAACACCTGCAGCTTAGGGACATTTGGGGACGTTTCCGTTTGGACATTTTTGTCCACTCTGGGACAGTTCTCTTTTTTTATGCATAGATATGTCCCTAAATGGACATTTTTGTCCAAACGGAAACGTCCCCAAATGGACATTAAGGAAAAATTAATTTTTCCTCTATTTTTTCTTCATAATATTTGTGGTATACTATTGCTAGAACATGAAGATAGATTGAAAGGGGAAAATTAAAATGTACAATATTTTAGTTGTTGATGATGATAGAGAAATAGTAGGAGCAATTGAAATCTATTTAAAAAAGGAAGGATATAACATAATAAAAGCCTACAATGGAAATGAAGCATTAGAAAAAGTAAAGGAAAATGAAATACATCTAATAATTCTAGACATCATGATGCCAGAAAAAGATGGATTAGCGACATTAGAAGAATTAAGAAAAGACAAATCTATACCAGTAATTCTATTATCAGCAAAATCTGAAGATTATGACAAAATAGGAGGATTAAATCAAGGAGCAGATGATTATATAACAAAACCATTTAATCCATTAGAACTAATTGCAAGAGTAAATTCACAAATAAGACGTTATGTATCACTAGGAGCGATGGAGAAAAAGGATAATAAACAGATATATAGGACAGGAGAATTAATACTTGATGATGAAACTAAAAAAGTTACAGTAGATGGCAAAGAAGTAAAATTAACAGCAACAGAGTTTAATATATTGAAATTCTTATTAAAAAACAAAGGAAAGGTGTATTCTATTCCACAAATATATGAAAATGTTTGGAATGAAGAAAGCTATGGAGCAGAAAATATTATAGCAGTACATATAAGGCACATAAGAGAAAAGATTGAGATAAATCCAAAAGAACCTAGATATTTGAAGGTTATTTGGGGGATTGGCTACAAGATAGAGAATATTGAAAAATAATTACAATTTTAAATTAGAAAGGAATGAAGCAAAAATGGAGAAATTAAGACAATCATCTATTTTAAAAATATTATGCTATATATTAATTCCGATATTAGCTGCAATATTATTTCTTAGCATTGTTCATATATCATATCTAAATGAATATCAAAGAGATGGAAATACACAAACAGAATATAAGCAAAGCCAATGGTTTGCAGATAAATATTTTTACGCTGTGTTAGATAAAGTTGGAAAAGCCGAAAGAAGTGAAGAAACAGGGCAATACATACAATTAGAAGATTCAAAAGGACAAAAATATTATTATTCAGAGGACTACTATTCCGACTCTGAAATTTGTATAAATTATATAATAATAGATAAAGAAACAGGAAACATGTATACAAACATAAAAAGCAATGATTATCAACAAACTATGAATGAAAACAGTTCAAATCCATATTATTGGAACATGGTAGATGGACAGATACAAACAGACATAAATTATATGAACCAAGATAATATGAAATATGATTACACATATTATCATGAAATGAATGATACTCCAGACTTGATAGATGAAACATCAAAAACTTTAAAAGATTATAATATATACACATCATATAATCAAGCAAGAACAGAGCAATCATTTGATTTTGTAACCACACAAGACATATACCAATTTGTTACTTCAAATCAAAAATTACCAGTATTTGCATTATCAATCAGTTTAATATTATTAACAATAATAGCAATATATCTATTATGGGCAATTGGACATAAAAAAGGAAAAGAAGGAATTACATTAGACTTTATAGACGAACTTCCATATGAATTAGTATTTTTAATATTTTGCTGCATAATACCAATGTTCTGGGCAATAGCAGTAAATAGTGTAACAGATAGTTTTAACTATATATTTGTAACAATACTAATAATTTCATATATAATTTGTTATGTAATGACAGCAGGATTAACAATCACAACAATAAAAAGAATAAAAGCAAAACAATTTTGGAAAAGCTTTTTAACATATAGAATATTAAGATGGTTTAAAAATAAGATAAAAAAATATATAGACGAATTTAAAAACAAAACAGACAACACTAAAAAGATATTCTGGCTTTATTGGGGATTTGTACTAATAACAACAATACTTCTAAGTATGTTTGTAACAGGAATAGCAATACTAATCTTAATAGCTTTCTGGATATGGGCATATTATCAATTAAGAAAATATGTAAGGCAAGAAGAAATGCTTAAAGAAACTTTAAAAAAAATCTACGACGGGGATACCAATGTTCACATAAACGAACAAGAACTTGAAGGAGCTTTAAAAGAAATGGCAATATATATCAATGATATAGCAGGAGGATTTAAAAACGCAATTGAAGAAAATTTGAAGGCAGAAAGACTAAAAACAGAATTAATCACAAATGTATCACATGATATAAAAACACCATTAACATCTATAATAAACTATGTAGATTTATTGAAAAAAGAAGATATAAAAGATGAAAAAATTAAAGAATATATAGATATTTTAGATGTTAAATCACAAAGACTTAAAAAATTAACAGAAGATTTAGTTGAAGCGTCAAAAGCATCTTCTGGAAATGTTAAATTAAATATTGAAAGCATAAATATCAAAGAATTAATAAATCAAACAATTGGAGAATTTAAAGACAGACTTGAAAGTAGAAATCTTCAAATAGAAACAGATATGCCAAAGGAAGATGTAAGAATAGACGCAGATAATAGATATATGTTTAGGATTATGGAAAATCTATTTAGCAATATTAGCAAATATGCACAAGAAAATTCAAGAGTATATATTGATGTAAAAAAGACAAATAAAAAAGTTAATATTAGTATAAAAAATATTTCTAAAGACAGACTAAATATTAGTAGTGACGAATTAATGCAAAGATTTGTTAGAGGCGATAAATCAAGATATACTGAAGGAAGCGGATTAGGTTTATCTATTGCAAAAAGTCTAACTGAACTACAAAAAGGAACATTTGATATTGTTATAGATGGTGATTTATTTAAAGTTGTGATGTCTTGGGGGACGTGCCAAATCGTTTCAAAATGATGTGTTTGGGGACGTGCCAAATCGTTGCAAAATGACACCAAAAGGGACAGACCTTCTATTAATAGATAGCTTTATTGTTGCTTATTATATAGGTCTGTCCCTTTTGACTCAAAATGAAACGATTTGGCACGTCCCTATTGAATTCATTTGACACGTCCACAGTGAAATGATAAAATGACAATCGAAAGATAAAAACATGAGAGGAATGTAGGAAAATGAGAAAAATGATTGTCGCAATAGTAATTTTATTAATAATATTTGTTGGAATGATAATATATAGAAATATGGCAATAAGTACAAACAATCAAATAAGTGTACAAGAAATAGAACAAATACAAACATACATAACAAAAATATATATGTGGAGAGAAGTGACTAATGAAGCATTACCTACATTCGAAAATATAAATGAAGCAAGCGATATGTGGACATGGGAAGTGGTAAAAAAGAATCTTGAAGATTATGAATTAAGCTATGAACAAATTCAAGAAAAAGCAAAAGAACTATTCGGTCCAGATTTCACAAAAGAATTCCCAAGAGAAGGCACAGAAAATTTTACATATGATGCAGAAACAGATAAATATTATGCAACAGGAATGGGACTAGACCAAGAGGAAGATTGTTTTTTATTAAATCAGATAAACAAAACAGATACTGGATATGAAGTTGAAATAGTAGAATATCTAGAAGATTACTCTCAGGAAAATATTGAAAATACTGAAAATACAAGCATGCAAAATTTTCAAATAATTATCAGAAATTTAAATGATGAAGAAATAGGAAAAGTAGAAGAAAACCAAGAAAGCAGTAGTCAAGATATAGTAAAAAATAATTTAGATAAATTCACTAAAAAAATAGTAACACTAAAAAAAGAGGGCGATAATATATATGTACAAAAAGTATCTAACGAAGTGTAAAATATGTCCACACGAATGTAATATAAATAGAAATGAAAATCAAATAGGAAGATGCAAATCAAAAGACACAATAAAAATAGCATTATATTCAATTCACAATTTTGAAGAACCATGTATTAGTGGAGAAAAAGGCTCTGGAACGGTCTTTTTTTCTAACTGCAATCTAAACTGCATTTTTTGCCAAAACTATGAAATTAGTCAATTAGGAAAAGGAAAAGAAATATCTATTGGAGATTTAGCAGAAATTTTTATAAAACAACAGGAAAAAGATGTAGAAAATATAAACTTAGTAACACCTACAAGTTATGTACCACAAATTATTGAAGCAATTAAGATTGCAAAGCAAAATGGACTTAATATTCCAATTGTTTATAATACAAATGGATATGAAAAAGTAGAAACTTTAAAAATGTTAGAAGGATATGTAGATATTTATTTGCCAGATTTTAAATATTATTTTGATGATATAGCAAAAAAATATTCTAAAATAGATAATTATTTTGAAATAATAACAAAAGCTCTAAAAGAAATGCAAAGACAAGTTGGCAAACCAGTATTTGATGAAAATGGAATAATGAAAAAAGGCATGATTATAAGGCATTTAGTATTACCTAATAATATTGAAAATAGTAAAAAGGTTTTACAATGGATAAAAGAAAATATGGAAGATTATACATATGTTAGCATAATGGCTCAATATTTTCCAACATATAAAGCAAAAGAAGTAGAAGAATTAAATAGAAAATTAACAAAAGAAGAATGGAAAGAGATTGAAGATTATGTTGAAGAAATAGGAATAGAAAATGGATTTATACAAGAATTAGGTGAACATGAAGAAGAATATGTGCCAAAGTGGGAGTTTTAAGCAAAAATATATGAAAAATTCAAGAAATTATCGCAAAATTATTGCATAATTTTAACAATAATAGTATAATAGAAAAGGTAGCATAATAATATTAAATAAACGAAAAAATAAAAGAGAGGTAGAAAATGGATTATTTATATATACTAAGAGAAGCATTGTTATGGATAATTACAATATTCTGGTTATATCAAATAATGGTAAGTTTATGCTCACTTGTAAAAATAAAAGAAAAACCATTAAAAGTAAACAAAAATCACAAATTTATGGCTATAATACCAGCGCATAACGAAGAAGCCGTAGTTGGAAACTTAATTGAAAGCTTAAAAAATCAAAACTATGATAAAGATTTATATGATATATATGTTATTGCAGATAACTGTACAGACAACACAGCAAAAATCGCTAAAGAAGCAGGTGCAATAGTATATGAAAGATTTGATGAAACAAAGAAAACAAAAGGATATGCATTAGATTGGTTTTTACAACAAAAAATTGATGAAAATGCTGACTATGATGCATTCTTTGTATTTGACGCAGACAACATAGTAGATCCAAACTTTATCAAAGCAATGAATAAAAAACTATGTCAAGGAGAAGATGTAGTTCAAGGTTATAGAGATATTAAAAATCCAACAGACAACTGGATATCAGCAGGATATGCGTTATTTTACTGGACAATGCATAGATTTTATCATTTAGCAAGATATAATTTAGGATTATCACCATTATTAAATGGTACAGGATTTATGGTAAGATTTGATGTTATAAAACCAGAAAAAGGTTTAAAAACAGTAACATTAACTGAAGACATTGAATTCTCTTTAAAAAGAATAATAAAAGGTAAAAAACTAGGATGGTCAACAGAAGCAATTTGTTATGACGAACAACCAACTGGATTTGCACAAAGTTGGTCACAAAGAAGCAGATGGACTGTTGGACATATGCAATGTATAAAGGAATATACAAAACAACTTGCACAAGCTGCAAAAGAAAATAAAACAATGATGAATTTTGATGGTTTCTTATATATAATAGGAAGTATACCAATGTTTATAATTACTTTAATAATATTAGCAACAAACTTTTTAATGTATGCAGGAAATGGAATGACAGATGAAGAATTAGTTATAAACATAGTAAAATTCTTAGTACCAACATTCTTATTACCAATCGGTACAGCAGTTATAGCAATGCTATTAGATAGAAGACCTATAAAACCAATGATTAAAGGATTAATTTGTTATCCATTATTCATGGGATCATGGTTACTAATAAACTTTAAATGTTTATTTAAAAGAGAAACATCATGGGAGAAAATCGACCATGTTAGAAATATTAAAATTGGAAACTCAGGCAGAAGTGCAGAGGCAACTGAAATGGCTGAAAAAGTTTAAAAAGATAAATATTTACGAAAATATTAAACAAATTTTCAGGGAAATTTCATCGATTATTACAAGATTGTAATATTTCCAATAAATAGGAATCGTTTATTAAGCAGTTAAACAT
>CALXKC010000037.1 GCA_944388775.1 uncultured Clostridia bacterium
TCCTAATTTTGAGTTTCTACGATAATTGTTACATATCATATCTAATCTTCCATTTTTCCTTGTTCTGACACCTATTTTATGCTTACATTCATAACATACTAGCAAACCATCTAGCAAAAAATGATGTTTCTTTTCATTTCGATTATAATTTTGAGTAATTACCATCTTTTGTACTGTATCGAAAGTTTTTTTATCTATAATTGGTTCATGGGTATTTTCTACAATATTCCATTGTTCTTTTGGGTTTTGTCTTAATTTTCTATTTTTATAATTTATCCTACTTCTTTTATTTTGTACTGTAGTGCCGGCAATATATTTCATTTTTTAAAATATTTTTTATCGTTTTATTTTCCCAAAATGTTGCTTTATGATATCTAATTTGACTTGCCGTAGGTATATGATTATTATTTAAATAATCTCTTATCGTGCTAATTTGATTTCCGTGAAATTGCCATATTAAAAATCATCTTTACAATTTTTGCTTCTGGCTCACAAATGATTAATTTATTTTTATTATTAGAATCTTTCATATATCCTAGGGCTGTTTTGCCACCTACCCATTTCCCTTCTTTTTGCATGGTATGTAAGGCTGTCCTAATTTTTTTGGATAAATCTTTTGAATACATATCATTTAATATAGATTTAAAAGGTGCAATATCATTATTCCCATTGTTATTTGAAAAAGTATCTATACCATCAGTTACAGAAACATATCTAACATTTTTTTCTGGGAACCATTTTTCTATATATTCTCCTGTTTCTATGTAATCACGACCTAGACGAGATAGATCTTTTGTTATGACCATATTTATTTTTTTTAAGTTTATATCTTTTATCATTCTTTGAAAACCTGGTCTGTTAAAGTTTGTTCCCGTAAAGCCTTGGTCAATATATATGTCTACAAGTTCATAATTCCATCCTAAATTTTCTACATATTTGGTTAGTAATGTTCTTTGGTTTTTGATACTTTCGCTCTCATCATAGCCTCTATCTACATCTTCTTTTGATAATCTTATATAAATAGCTACTTTATATATTGTTTTTTCTATCTGTTCAAGCATTTTACCTCCTTTCCATGCTTGCGATAATAATTTGAATTCTTATAAATTATATCTAATTTTGAAGTGAATTCAAATGCTCAAGTAATGAAAATTTTAGATTTTATTAATCACATTTGCTAATTAGATATATTAATATTTCTTTTCATATATTGTTGAGTGTGCTCATTTATATCTAACATATTTATTATCAAATCTTCTATTAATTTTTCTAAATCCTCACCTTTTTCATCAAAGTATATATTTATTTTAAATGATTCGTTCATATTTTCTCCTATTATTAACTAATATTTATTTAATTTATATGTGTTAAAAATTTGATTATTCTAAATATAAATATACAGAATCCTCTATAATATATACTTTACTTTTCTATCAAAAATTCCACCCTAATTTCTTATAAGTACAAAAAAAGATATGTATTTTTGTTTACATATCCTTCCAAATAATATATTTTTCATTACTATAAAATCCATTCTAATTATTTTTTCATATAACAGTTCTTGGGTAGGAATGTGATAGTTTTCACTCTCACACTCCTACCCAGTTGAGTTCAAAATGTCTACCAGAATTTATTTATCCGTTGATATTACTTACTTTTCTCAATAATTAAACTGTCCTATTTTTAAGATTTTTACTCTTTAAAATAGTGTTTACATATATAACTTATTAACTTTTTTATAAAATAGCCCAATTGGGTAAGAGGATAGTATGAGAGAATTAACTTGGAAAGAAAAAATAATTGATAGCCAGTGTGACAATGCAATTTCAAAGTGGGCAGAAGCACTTGAAGACTTATTAGGAAATTTGTTTAAGATAGATCATCTTTACCTTATCACTCTAAAACGTGGAGAAAGGTTTAAGGTAAAATCTATAAATTTATCCGAAGATGATCCAGAAGATGACACCCCCTGCATTGAATTTATGATTACATATGATTTGCCAAAACTTGTAGATGAGGCTAAGCAAGTTTTTGCTCAACTTTTACAAGAAAATGGTCTTAATAATTATATCTTCGCATTTGACGAAGAAGAACTATCAATTTGCGTTGAAGAATTGATTTAATTTCTCTCAAAAAAAGATTACTCTTTTTTTCCGCATTGCGGTTTTTTTCTTTTTACATCAGGAAAATGCTAATTAAAAAGATAATATTCTTGATATGTTACTATTAAAAAATTTACATCTTCTGTAATTTCTTCTAATATATTTTTTCAAATTCAAATTATTTCCCAAACATTTTCTTTCATAAGTAATTTAATCACTGTCTATTTTGAAATCTACCTTCTGGTATATCATGTAGGCATATAGCTATTGCTAAACTTAATCCTAATCTTATTGATGCACCAAATCCTGAACCTATTGCTAATCCTTCTGGAAAGTTATGTATTGCCAATCCTATTGATACAATTATTCCAGTTGTCAACAATGTATTTTTAGTATTTCCTATCGAATTTATATTTGTTCCACTAAACTTTTTTTGAACTAATATATCACAAAATATCATTACAATTATTCCGAATAATATACCTAATATTACATTTATTATCCCACTTATATCCATTGCTTCTGGTATTAAATCAAAACATATTATTGCCATCATTAAGCCTGAAGCAAATGACAATATAAAACTTAAAAATTTGTTTGAATTCTTTTTTATTACAATTCCTAATATACCGCCCAATGTTGTACCAAACGTTCCGGAAAAATAAACCTATCAAGGTTGTTTTTAGTATTTCTTGCATTATAAAAACTCCTTAAAATATACTTTATTTTAGTTTATTTTAAAGAGTCTTTTTTATTACTTTTATTTTTTTATAAATTCAAGAATTCTTTTAAATATTCTTTTAATGAATCCTTCTTTTTTTACTACTATCAAGCTATTTTTTTCTGTATTTTCACTCGCCTTTTTTCTTTTTTCAAATATCTCATCAATATTCTTTCCTATATAGTTCTCTTTTTTTCTTGTCTCTGTTTCTAGAATTCTTTTAAAATCCTCTTCTGAAAACCCCCTCTTCTCTTCTTCCGTTGCCCAATAAGTTCTATATATCAAAGATAAAATACTTTCAGTTTCTTTAAGTAATTTTTGTTTATCTATAGTAATCTCTGGATTTATATTTGTAACATAATTTTTATTCATGTTATTTTTTATAAAATCCTTAAATTTTGTTGGTATTTTATTAATTAAATCTTCATCAGTAAATTCTAATATATCATTTACTTCTTTAAATGCATTTTGATATACTTCATCTACCATCTACAATTACTCCTTTATCTCTTGTATTAGATAGTATTTCTTTAATATAATTATGTGCTGAACGTACCATTTCATATGGCGTTCTTGCAGCAATTTCTTTAAATTGATCTTTTTTAAATCTATTTTTTGCAAATCCTTTTGAGCTATTTTTTTGAAACACTTCTGCATTTTTTACACTTTCCCATCTTTCCATATAAATCTTCCTGTCATTTGGATTTTGCATTATAAGTTTTAAAAAACTATCTGCTTTTTCTTGCTCACCAACACTTATATTAAAAAAATCACTTAATTGATTTTGATACTTTTCTGGATTTCTTGTAATTTCTATTGCAGTATTTATCAAAGAGGCATATAAAAAGACATTTTGTTTTATTACATCTGGATTTAAAGTTCCATTTGCCATTCTAAATTCAACTGTATTTTTCTTACTATTACCCAAATTTGTTAAGTTCAATCCATAGTATCTTCTTTCATCTAACTTATATTTACTTGCTAACATTCTTAATTTTCCAAATTTTTTATATGACACTTTTAAAGTTCCATTTTGTATTTGCTTTAATATTTTCTCTCCACTTGGTGCAGCCATTCCTTTTCTCCACAACGCTGAGATAAAATGTATTCCCTTTAAGTCTTTATTTATTGCACCTTTTCTTATAGGATTATTTTTGTCATTACACATTTTGTATAATATTTCTTCTGATTCTGCATATAGTCGCAAAAAGGTTCGCATTCTATTCGAATTCTTTAAAAGACTCTCTGCATCAAAATGAACATGTAACCCACATTTTTCATCTGCTACTACTTCATCGCCATTTTTACCAGGAAACTTTTTTATATGTTCACATATATCTGATATGTCTTTCCAATCTTTCTCTGTATCATGTAAAATTGGAGATACTAATTCAGCACCACCTTCTGCTACGAGTGGTTCTTCTTTTTTTGTAGCCATATGCCAGTTCTTATCTTTTATGTATTTCGCACTTTCACCAGTATATAAACTATTTTCTCCTTTTGTTTTTACATTATTTGCTTCTATTTCTATTCCAAATTTAAAGTATTCTGGCAAATTTAATTTTTTAAAACCTTTTGTATATTCCATATTTCTTCCTTTTTATCTAATATTTTAGATTTATGTTTTGTTTATAGAAATATTTTACTATAATATTTTATCAATATCAATATTTTTTCGTTCAATTTTATATATTTACAATATATTTTAATGCAAAAAATAAACCCAAAATATCAAACTTTTTTGTTTAATATTCTGAGTTAATCTCTGGAATTTAAATCTTTTCAAATTTAATTATTTTATATCTTTATATTGTTTATTTTTTATACATAAAACACTTGCAAGTATAATAAATAATACTATTCCAACAATAATCATTAATGAGCTTCCCGCTTTTGGAAGTATTTTTCCAGCTGTAGTATTATCATTGTTTCTATTAACTTGATTATTTTGTGTATTTGTATTATTTCCATCTGGCGTTGTAATTTCTGGCTCTACATATTTAAAAGTAGTTAATCCTGCTTCTCCATTACTTTTCACTTCTCCATTATATATTTCAATGTCTTCTACGTCATTATATGTACCATTTTCATTATCTAGTATACTATATATAAAATAATATTTTCCATCTTCTATTGGATAATCTGCAACTATATTATAATCTAAAACTCCTGATGTAGTATCTCGAAAACTATCTTGTTCTAGATTTGGCACTTGTTGCTTTGCATATGCCATAAGTTCATCATATGCACCTTCTCCTTCTTCACTTAGTTTTTTCAACAAGTCTGTATCTGTAACCTCTCCTACATAAAAATTGATAGTTCTTTGTACTCTACCATACAACATTGTATTTCTTGCATTTACTTTAATACTATAATTCGTGCCAGAACCTGCAGATGCATTAATAGAAATTCTTTCTCCTAGTGGTGGTAAGTCTGGTGTTTCGATTTCTGTTGGTCCATCAATTATTTCATAACCTGCCCCACTTGAAGCTCCACTTTCACTAGCTCTAGCAATATAAGCATAATATTGACCTGCCTTTTCAAATGCACCATACATTTTAGTTATTCCGTCATGCGCAGTTGAAGTATCGCCTTCCCATGTATTAGTATCTAGATTATATTTAATTGAAAAAGCTTTTGTTCCTGATGTAAAGAAATCTGAACCTGTAACATCTGTTTCTTGACAAATCATTGCGTAATAATTATATCCTTCTTCAGATTCCAATCCAGTTATTGTTAATTTGTATGATGTAGCATCATTATATTCCGCTTTATATGTAATATTTTCATTAGCAGCTGAAACATAACCAGCAATTCCTATAGTAAATAATATAAATAATAAAACTAAAAAAATTTTCTTATGTATCCCCATTTTTATTTCCTCCATTTATTGTATTTTTATTTATATACTTTTTATATCATTAATAATAAAAAATGTAAATGATTATTTATGTTTCTTACTTATACATTCATCTAAAATTATAAAAAATAAGATAAAAAATCATTTAATTTTCTATCTCATAAAAATTTATTATATATTCTTTTTTTATTTTATTCATCTTCACCTTTTAATTTTTCTGCTCTATCTGCTGCAATCAAATTATCTATCATTTCATCTAAATCCCCATTTAAGAAATTCTCCATTTGATAAATACTCATTCCAATTCTATGGTCTGTTATTCTTCCTTGAGGATAGTTATAAGTTCTTATTTTTTCGCTTCTGTCACCTGAACCTACTTGAGATTTTCTTGCATTTGATATTGCACTATCTTGTTTCTGCTTTTCAATTTCATATAATTTAGTTCTAAGCATTTTCATTGCATTATCACGATTTTGGAATTGAGAACGTTCTGTTTGACATTCAACTACAATTCCTGTTGGTTCATGAATTAATCTAACTGCTGATGAAGTTTTATTAATATGTTGTCCTCCAGCACCAGATGAACGAAATACTTCCATTTTTATATCTGCTGGATTAATTTCAATTTCTACATCTTCTACAACTGGTAATACTGCAACTGTTGCTGTTGATGTATGAATCCTTCCACTACTTTCTGTATCAGGTACCCTTTGTACTCTATGTACACCACTTTCAAATTTTAGTCTACTATATACACCTTTACCAGTAATCATAAATGAAATTTCTTTATAACCACCAAGTCCTGTTTCATTTTCATTTAATACTTCTAATTTCCAATGTTTTTTCTCTGCATACATAGAATACATTCTAAATAAAGTACCTGCAAATAAAGCTGCTTCTTCTCCTCCTGCTCCTGCTCTTATTTCACAAATAATATTCTTGTCATCATCTGGGTCTTTAGGAATTAATAAAAATTTTAATTCTTCTTCAAGTTTTGGTAATTGTTCTTTTGCATCATAATATTCAGCTTCTGCTAATTCTTTCATTTCTGGATCATGTAATAGTTCTTCTGCTTCTTCCATAGATTGTTTTACTTTTTTATATTCTCTAAATTTTAATACTACATCTTCTATACTTGCATGCTCTTTCATCAATTTTTGCCATTCTTCATGATTTGATATTACCTCTGGATCAGATATTAATTTTGTTAATTCATCATATCTCTTTTCCACGTTTTCTAATTTTTCAAACATATTTTTCTCCTCTTTCCCTAAAATAATCTTTTAATGCTTGAAATATTATACTATATTTTTCCACTTACTTCAAGTATTAAATAGTAAAAGACCAGAGTCTAATTCCAGTCTTTTACTTTTAATATTATTTTAATTCGTTTAATAATTTACAAATTTATAATATTAAACTTTAATTGTAGTTCCTCTAGCATTTCTTTTTCTCTGTTTGTACAACTAAAAATTAAAATTTGATGATTTTTACATTTTTCATTTAAAAATACTAATGCATTTTTTAATCTTTCATCATCATAATATGCAAAAACTTCATCTAAAATAATTGGCATATTTTCTTCAGATAATTCTTCCACCATAGAAAGTCTTAATGACAAATATAATTGGTCAATTGTTCCCACGCTTAATTTCGAAGCTGGCTCATAATTTCCATTATCAAGTTCAACTAATAATCCTTGTTCATCATTTGGTATAATATTAGTATATTTACCATTCGTAATCTTGGAAATTGTATTCGACAATTCTTGTGTAAACTTAGGGGTAACTGACTTTTTCATTTTTTCATAAGAGTTTGTCAAAACTTCTTTTACCAATTCCATGCTAGAATTTAATTTTTTTAAAGTTAACATTCTATTTTTATTGTCAACTAATTTTTCTTCTAGATTTGACAAATTTTCTAATTTTGGTTCTATATTTTTTTTGTCTAATTCTAAAGAATGTAATTCTATTTTTTTATTATTTAATTCATTTTGTATTTTTTCTTTTTCATAATTTATATTTTCTAAATTTAAAAAATAATTTATTTTATTTTTTTCTAATTTATTTAAATATTTATTTTTTATTTTTTCTTTTTCTAAATTTATTTTTAAATTAAAATTATTTTTTAATTTATTTATTTCATTTTCTAATTCAGTATTATTTTTTTCAATTAAATTTATTTCATTATTTAAATTATTTATCTCTAAATTTATTTTTTCTTCTATTATTTTATTATTTTTTTCTATATTTTTTATTAATTTATTTTTATTTTTTATAAAAATAATCCAAAAAATTAAAAACGTTGGGACTGTAAGAAGAAAAATATATTTAAAAATATTGTTTTTAATAAAAATAAATTGTAAAATATTTATTATTATTAAAATAAAAAATATTAAAATTAATTTTTTATTTAATTTATTTTTTTCAGTTTTTATTTTTTGAATATTTTTTATTTTATTTTTATTTTTTTCTTTTTTTTCAAAATTATTTTCTTCAAAAATATTTTTTTCATTATTTTTTATTTCATTAATTTTATTTTTTATTAAATTTATTTTTTCTATATTTTCTTTTTTTAAATTTTCTTTTAATTTAATTTTTTCTTTTTCAATTTTTTCATTTTCATTTAATAATTTTATTTCTTGCAAAAAATTATTTTCATTTTGTAGACTGTTTATGTCTTTCTGAAATTCGTTCTTTTTTTCTTCAATTTCATATTTTATGTCTACGTATTTTTCAATTTCAGATTTTTCATTCTCCAAATTTTCAATTTCTCTTTGAACAACGTTAATTGGCTTCTCCCTAGATTTCTGCGTTCCAACTTCGTCCAGTTGTCTCCTATTCAATCTATCCATAGCTCGTTTATATGACACATTATCTTCACCTGTTCCGACTAAATTTGCTATTTTTTGTATCAACACATTTTGTTCTTGTTTATGTAACTTAACTTCTTGTTGATTTACAACTAGTGTAGATAAGAATAAATCTTCATCTACTTTTGTTTGTTCATAAAAAAATTCATTTCCTTTTGTTTTATCTATTGAAAATTCTTTTGATATATCTTCCATATCTTCATTAAATATTTTTGGATTTTTCTTTTTAAAATCTCTAAATATTTCATATTTTTTATTATTATCTAATTCGTAAGTTATTTTTCCTGAAAAATCATCTCCTGACCATGGTTTATATTTCTCAAAATCAGAATATTCTTTTCCCTTTTTATTTTTAGAAATACCATATAGAGAATTTATTATAAAATGTAATAATGTTGATTTTCCAGATTCATTTTCTCCATAAATTACATTTATATTGTCAGAAAATAATATTTCTTTATTTTTTATTTTTCCATAATTATTTATTTTTACATTTTTTATTTGCATTTTTTTATCACCTTTTATTATTTAACTTTTATTTTTTTTTATTTTTTAATAATTATTTTTTTATTATTTTTTTTATTATTTTTTAATATTTTTTATTTAATTTATTTTGATTTTTTATAAAAAATCAAGTAATATTTTTCATATTTAGCCATTTAAAATTATTATAATTTTTCTAGATTTTTTACAGACGATTTCCAGTATAAAATCTCCATTTTTCTCTCGAAATATTTTTATATCTTTTTTTACCTCTTTATTTCTTTTTTCTATTTTAAATATTTTTATTCTAATACATCTAAGCCTATTTCTATTCCTTTTTCAATTATCTCTTTTTCTTCTTGAGCAATATCTGGATTATTTAATTTTTCTTTCATTTCTTTTATAAATAATCCCCTTAATGTTGTTTCATTTGATAATTTATCTAAATCATATGCTATTTTTGTTTCATCTTTTATTTTAATAATCTTATTATCTAAAATTAATTTTAATAATTCATAAGTATTTATTTCAAAATTTCTACTACCTTTTAATTTAATTTCAATATATTCATTTTCCTTAATATCAAGTTCCATCATTTTTTCAATTAATTCTTCTTTTGAATTTATATCAGTTATATCTAAATTAATTATTTTATATTCTTTTTCATCTAAAGGTACAAATTCAAGTCTCAAATTTTTTTCTTCAAAATCTCCTACTATCATACCATGTTGTCCTAATTCATCAAATCCAAGTGAAACAGTAGAACCTGGATAAACTATATTTTGATTTTCTTCTGAATTATAGTCTAATTTGTGTATATGTCCTAATGCAACATAGTCAAATCCTTTAGATTTTAAAATATTTTTCTTCATAGGATTATATTTTCTATCTTCTACATCACTACTATCCAAAGCCCCGTGAATTACTAATATATTTAGCTTATCCTTATCTTCTATTTCTATATTTTCAATACCACTATTTTCACAATAAAAATCAGTAAATCCGTACCCATATATATTTGCATCTTCATTCTCTATTTTTTCTACTGCATCTGAAAATATTTTTACATTTTCATTCCAACTAAATTTTGCGTAATATGAATTTTTTAAATATGGATCATGATTTCCTGGTGCTATATATATTTTTGTATTTGGAATTTCTTTAAATAATTTATTTATATATTCAATTGTTGATTGTTTTATATATTTATGCTCATATAAATCTCCAGATATGAAAAGGTATTCAACATTATTATCTTTTATATATTCTATTATTTTTTTAAATACTTTTCTTTGTTCTAATCTTCTTAATTCTCCCATAGAATCTCTATCTGAAAGATTTACAAATGGACTGTCAAAATGCATATCAGCTATATGTACAAATTTCATATTTATTCGTCCTTTCCTAAATTATTATTTATGTTTTTGATTTTATAATATTTGCTAGTTTTTTTCAAGAGTTTAGGCGAAAATATTTTTGGTTTTTATCTTTTCTCCTCAAATCAAAAAAACAATAAATTTTATATATAAAAACTTATTGCTTTTTTCGACATTTTTATGTATTTTTCTATTCTAGCCTGTCCCTTTTGTTTCATTTTTAATCAATTTGGCACGTCCCTAATCATCCAATGGACCAAACAATTCATCAAATTTCGCTTCTAATTCTTTTTGTAAATCATATAATTCTTCATCATCATCTCCACCTTGTGGTAATACTGGAGCTGAATCTTCAAAATCATTTAAGTCTAATGTTTGATTTTGTGGTTTTGCAGTATTTACTTGTGAATCGATTTTTGGACTCTGATTTACTTCACCTTCTATTTTTCCTAAATCTACTTTTAGTTCTTTTCCTGTACTTGTTGCAACACTAGCTTTTTCTTTAAGCTTATCTTCAGATTTATTTGTTGATGGTTCATCATCAAATAAATCATCTAAAGATTCTACTTTTAAGTTATCTACTTTTTCTTTATTTTCATCTTCTGGTACATATGGATTATATGGATTGTATTTTCTCCATGTTCCTCTATCTATTTCTCCAATATCATTATGACTAATTTCTACTGCTGCTAATTTTTTAGCCATTGGATGCTTGAAGTAATAGAATTTTCTTGCTTTTACTGGTTTTACACCTTTTTCAAAAATAATACATTGGTCATTATCCATTCTTCTAAGCTCATCTGGTGTCATTAATGCTCTTGCCATTACTTGGTCTGAAACACTTTTTCCTGTTTTCCAGTTTTGTCTATCTCTATTTATTGATATACTATCTCTTTCTATTGTTTTCTCGCCAAGTTGTTTTGAGAAATATTCTAGTGTTTTATATGAGTTACTTCCTAAAAATAGATGTGTGTCACAGTTACCCATAATTGTTTCATATGATTTTTCATATACCGCTTCTAATTGGTCTACTGTTTGTAATATAACACTAAAAGATATTCTTCTACTTCTTGATGTTGATATTTTTTTATCAAAGTCTGGAATTTTTCCTATATTTGCAAACTCGTCCAATATGAAGAATGTTTGTTCTTTTAATTTTCCACCATTTAAGTCTGCATAATCATATAATTGTTGTATCATTTGTGAGAAGAATATTGTTAGTAAGAAGTCATATGCTGTATGTGTATCTGATGAAATAACATATACTGCTGTTTTCTTATTTCCTATTTCTTCAAAATCTATTGTATCTGTTGATGTTAGCTCTGCAATTTCCTTTGAATCGAATTTACCTAGTTTTGATTGCAAAGAACTCAAAATTGAACCATAAGTTTTTTCTGGTGCTATTTCTATTGATTTATAGTACATTCTTGCTGGATGGTCATATGGTAATTGATTTATAAGTTCTGATAATAAGTTACTTCCATTTTTATTGTTTGCCGCTCTTACTAATTCTGCACAACTTGCTAAGTTTTGCTCTTCTTCTGGTCTTGTTGCTATTAAATAATATATTAGAGCTTTTAGTAGCATTTCAGCCATATCATCCCAATATGGATCTGATTTTCCACTTTCTGTTTGTTGTCCTTTTACTACTGTATTTGCAATAACGTCTACATCTAATTCTGATGAAATATGCATTAATGGATTATATCCATCACTATATTGCGGATGCACCAAATTTAATACTTTGATATCATATCCATGTTCTTTTAAATATCCTGCTGTTCTATCGTATAATTCTCCTTTAGGATCTGTAAATACATATGATCCTAAACATTGATATGCATTTGGAATTGAATATGATGCAGATTTACCAGAACCTGATCCGTCCAACTACTAGAACATTTACGTTTCCTCTTTTATCTACTGGTAAGTAATTATCTTCTGCAAGTATTATTCCTTTGTTTTTACTTAATATTTGATATTGTTCTCCTCTTTGACTCCAATCACTTGAACCATGCTCTATATCTGTAAATTCATTTTTAGGAGCTGATTTAAATACTCCTACAAAGAAAAATAAAGCAAAAAATATTGTAAAAATAATTAAGTCTGAAAAAAATGTTCCGCCTGCACCTTCAGAAAATACTTTTCCAATTGTACTAAATGGACTTGTTATTGATGAACCAAATGTCTTAAAAAATGTTTCAAGTTCTAACTGTCCACTTAATCCTGCAACATGTGAACTGTATGCAAAAGGCGAAACAAATACTATGGCCAAAACACACCATAGTATTGCACAAATTATAAAACTAGTTCTATTTCTTCTTATTGCACCTTCTATTTTGTAATGCATCTAAATCACCTACTCTTTTGTATTAGTGAGTCATTCCCACATCTCTATCTTCATCCTGTCTTACATCTTGTCTTTCTTTTTGAATTCTATCATAAGTTTCTTCACTAATTGGTGGATATTCTATACCATTTCTTCCAACTCTATATATCTTTCCATTCTTTTTGATAAATTGATATGATGTTTCAATTTGAATCTTCATAGGATTTCCTTTTACATCTGTTGGAGCTATTCCTTCAACGCTTCTTTCAGGTGGAATTTCAACTCTCCCTTTTTCATCTGGTACAGTTTGTCCTCCATATATTGTTGGATTATCACCCATTTCAAGTTTACTCATTTAGTTTTTCCTCCTTACCCTTCTTTTTTGTCTCTGATTTCAAAGGCAAAATAAGATTTATATGGTTTTAACTTACACTTTCCTCTAACTTCTTTTGTTTTTTCATCGAAATAAAGTGTTGGTTTTATTTCCTCTGTTGTTTCTGGGTCTATAATACAAATTGGTCGTTTTAAATTTGGTGTATATCTAAAGTCTCTAACTTCAAATTCTTTTTCTTGATATAAGTTTTCAAACTTAAGTGATGAAGGCTTTTTACAAATAGATACTTCATTATCATGTAATAAAGCCATATTAACAACTACCTTGTTATCACCAAAAGATAGTATTACTAATTGATCTTCATATTTAGAAGGATTATCAACAAAAAAAGTTTTTCTTTTCATATCTCCTCTAAGCTCTTCCATATAGTCCAATCTTTCAATTGTATATTTTGGAGAATCTTCTAAATCTTCTTTTCTTGTTTTATTGATTTGGTAAATTACAGTATTAACTCCTTTTGGATCTGTAATACTAAAACTTTTTCCTTCCCATGCTTCCATCTTTATTCTACACCCCATTCCTATGTTTTAATCCATAGCTTGTCATTTGTTACAACACTATATATAATTATAGCGAATTTTCAGCGTTTTGTCAATATATAGTTTATGTAAATTTTAGTTATTCATATTCCTTGGATTAAAATTTGATATTTCATTTAATTTCTCAAACATTCTTTTTTCCTCTTCTGTTAATTTTTTTGGTATCATAATCTTAATTTCAGCTACTAAATCTCCTCTAGCTCCGCTAGCTTTTTTATAACCTTTTCCAGGTATTCTAACTTTTTCACCACTTTCAGTACCTTGAGGTATGTACACTTTTGTCTCATCATCAATTGTTTTTACATTTGCACGCGTTCCTAGTGCTGCTTCCCAAGGTGTTAAATAAAGGTCTGTATACAAATCATAACCTTGTAATTTAAATTTAGAATCATTTTCAATGTTTATTTTAAGATATAAATCTCCATTCTTTCCACCATTCTCACCTTGTTTTCCTTGTCCTATTAAACGAACTTTTTCTCCATTTAATATTCCTTCTGGGATTTTTACAGATATGGTTTTTATTTTTCCTTCATTTGTTCTCAATGATATTTTTTTATCAGTTCCATAAAATGCTTCTTCAATTGTTGTACTTATCTCAGTTTCAATATTTTCTCCTTTTATAGGTTGTCCTTTTGCTTTTTTATCTACATCTGTATCATTACCTTTTAAGTCTCCTATAAACATATTCAAAATTGCACCTTTTTTTCCTTTTCCAGAAAAGGCTTTTTGTCCTTTTGCAAATTTTGAATTCCATATACGGTCATATTTTCTTTTAGATGCTGGCACTGATAATGTTTTATATGCTTCATTTATATCTTTTATTCTTTCTTCTGCCAATTTATCTCCTACGTTTAAATCAGGATGGTATTTTTTTGCAGCTTGTCTATATGCATTTTTTATTTCTTCAATAGAAACATGGTTTGTTTCTAAGTCTAGTATTTTGTAATAATTTTTATAAACCATTTTTAACATCCTCCCAAAAATCAGGTATCTACATTATATCATAAATCAAAAAAAAATCCATAGTTTTGTATGGATTTTTTCGATTTTTAATACATCTGTCCCTCTTGCACTTTTTAGTGCAAATTGAGGCCGTCCCCATTTCACGCCCATTTCACGCCAACATAATCAACTTATCTAAAAGGTCACTATATGATATTCCGCTTGCTTCAAACAATTTTGGATACATACTAATATTTGTAAAACCAGGTAATGTATTTATTTCATTTATATAAATTTGATTTGTTCCTTCTTCTACAAAAAAATCTACTCTTGATAAGCCTTTTCCATCAATTGCTTTAAATGCTTTTACTGCTTGCTTTCTTATTTTTTCTGAAACCTCTTCTGGAATATCCGCAGGAATACATGTTTTTGATTCTTCGTTTTTATATTTAGCATCATAGCTATAAAATTCATCTGCTGCTTTTATTTCTCCAACACATGATGCTATTACGTCTTCATTTCCTAAAACTGCACATTCAACTTCTTTTCCTACAATTCCTTGCTCTATTAAGATTTTATTATCAAATCTTGATGCATATTCAATATATTTTTTTAGTTCTTCAATATTTGTAGCTTTATTTATTCCTACACTAGAACCTGAATTTGATGGTTTTACAAAGACTGGATATTTTAAATTTTTTTCGATATTTTTTGCTGTTTCGTCTAATGTCATTATTTTTTCATTAAATTCAAAATCTATATTTATGTATTTATCTTGATATTTTCTAATGTATTCATATTTAGCTTGTTTTAATCCTGCTTTTTCAAAAATAATTTTTGTGTATACTTTATCCATTCCTACACTAGATGCTAAAACTTTGCAACCGCACATATGGTATTTTTAAAAGTTCAAATAGCCCTTGAATTGTACCGTCTTCTCCATATAACCCATGTAATACTGGAAAAATAATATCAAGATTTTTTAAATATTTCATTACATTTTCAATTTCTTTGCCATGCTCTACAAGTTGCCCTAATTGAATATCATCAGATTTTTTACTATACTCATACCAAGTTCCATCTTTTCCAATATAGATTGGATAGATTTCATATTTTTCCTTATCTAAATTATTTAATATAGAATTTGCAGATACGACAGAGACTTCATTTTCTGTTGACATGCCTCCAAAAATTACTCCTAATTTTTTCTTTTCCATAATCTTTCATCTCTTTTCTTTTAAATAAACTTGCTAGATTATATGCCTTTTTCTAAAATTTAGCAACTATATTCTAAAAAAATCTAAAATAAAATGGCATATAATCTATTATAGACTATATACCATTAATACTATGATAATATTTTAATGTGTAATAAAAAACACACTTTTAATTATTAATAGGCTACTTTTGAACACTTCTATTTGCTATCTCAATTGCCTTACTAACAATATTACCACAATCTTTTGAAGAAACTGAAGCCCAGCTACCTCCGTCTTGTTTTACTTGATCATAAACACCAAGTTCTTTTGCTATTTCTTCTCTTAAATTTTCAGATATTAATTTTCTATTTCTAGACATAATAACATCCTCCTACTAAATTATAATTTCTCTATTACAAAATATTTTTGTATTAGAGTTTCATTAGATAAAACTTTTAAAGTTTTTCTAATATTAGTATAAACAATTTTTTTCATTTTATTTTGACATTTTTATTACTTTTTGCACATTTTTTGCAAATATATGATATAATAAAATAGAAATTATTCAAGGAGAAAACATATGAGCAAAAAAAATCAATTATTAGAAAAAGAATTGCCTTCTGAAACATCTGAAAACAAAGAATTTATTGAAAATGAAAAAAATTTAACAACTGAAAATACTTTACAAAATTCAGAAAGGAAAAATACAACTGATGAAATAATTGAAGAAAATAATCAAATAGAAGAAATAGCTGAAAATGTTGAAAATCTTGAAAA
>CALXKC010000038.1 GCA_944388775.1 uncultured Clostridia bacterium
AATAAGATAACAATTATACATTTCTAATTGAGATATAAGTTCTTCTAAATCACGAACTGAACGAGTAATTCTATCTAACTTATATGCAACAATATAATTAATTTTGCCTTTTTTCATATCTGATAACATTTCTTGAAAACTAGGTCGATGTTCTATATCTTTTGCACTTATCCCTGCATCTTCATATACATTAAATACTTCTTTAATGATTACTTTATGTGGTTCTACATACGCTAAGTTTGTGTGTTCTATAATTCTTAACCAACCTTCATATATCCTTATGTGTTCAAGTTTTATAGAATTCAAACTACAAGCCCATTCAATTTTAGAGAGTAATTCTTCTCGTATTTTGTTTTTCTTTTTTACAATTCTAATCATACCACACCATCCTTCCTTTTTCAAGCTAAAGGTGAGGACAAATCTCACTTCTTAATAACTTTTCTCTTTTTTTAACATTTAACTTTTTTTATTTAAGTTATTAAGAAGTGTAAAGATTTGTCGACGCGAAAAATTGCAAAGTAATTTTTCTGTGCAACGATATTTTTTCATTCTAGAAAATGTAATTTTCTAGAATGAAAAAAATCAACCTTTTACAGTTGATTTATCAATACTTTTCGTCTGGTGCGACGATTTTACTTAATGGAGCCACTAAGCAGAATCGAACTGCTGACCTACGGGTTACGAATCCGTTGCTCTACCAACTGAGCTATAGTGGCATTATACTTCCTCTGGCATATTTTCATACAGAGGAATGATAAAATTTAATTCTGAATCAACAGTATCAGAACTTTGGTAAATTTCGAGCATATTACTTGCTTCAGATTGAGGAGCCATTAAATTTTGCATATATTGATGAGTATACAATTCTCCGTCTTGATTAACTACATCAAACTTTTGTAGATATAAAGTATTTTGTCCTACATTTATATATCCTTCTTTTACAAAATCTACTCCTCCAATAATTGCTTTTTCTAAAGTGTCCCATCCTTGTTCATAAGCATATTTAGCTGCATTTTCAATTATCTCTTCTGAAGAATTTCCTACTGCTCTTATATTAAATGGATTGTACACAGTCATTCCATTATATTCATATCCTCTAGATAAAGTTGTTCCATTTCTTCCCTGTTCCTGAATTAATCTTGATGCTATAAAATATGGATCAACATTGGCGTTTTTTCCTGCTTGTATTAATGCATTTGAAATATTTTCTCCTTCTAAAAAGGTATCTTCTGTTATTTCATTAATACCTTCTACTGTTTGTGCATTTTCTACATATGATAGTTCCTTAAATTGAAAAATATTATCTTCATTTAATATATTTCTAGGATCCATTTGATATCTAATCGCTTTGTCTGATGCACATAGCCAGGTTCCATTGTCATACGTTTTATCTCTATCTATTTCACATTTCCAGTCTTCTGGATATCTAGATGAATCTGGAACTAAGTTTAATGGATATGTTCTGCTATCTGAATGTCCTTCATTCTTTATTACTTCTTCCCAATCTAACTTAGTGTAGAATAATGTAAATGTCCAATTTGGGTGTTTTTCTAATAATCCATCTATCAACTCTTTATATCCTGGATATTTACTTTCATTTAAATTTTCCCCATCATATTCTACATATTTTTGTTTTTTGCTTTCTTCTATTAATGCTACTATTAGAATAATTATTAAAATCATGATTAATATAGCTATTAAAATAGCTTTTACTCTCTTAGGTATTCTTCTAATTATATTTCTTAAATTAATTATTAAATTACTTATTACCTCTTTCACGTTCAATCTCATCCTTTTGTAAGGCACAAATCTGGTTGGAAAATTGTAATTATTTTCAACCTTCTTTCGTTCATGATTTACATTATATCATAAAAGCCTAAATAAAATCTAGACTTTATAATGAAAATTTATTTTTCTATTGCAAGCTTTCCAATACATCTTCATAACAAGTAACAGGCTTTGCTCCCTGCTTAATTAAATCATTTGTACCAATAGAGTTTAAAGAATTAATATTTCCGTGGCACAACAAAAACCTCTTTTCCCTGTTCTAATGCAAAATCAACTGTTAATAGCGTTCCACTTTTCTTTTTAGCTTCTATAACTAGCACCGCTTCACTCAAACCACTAATTATACGATTTCTAGCCGGAAAATTCATCTTATCTGGTATAGTTCCTAATGGATATTCAGAAATAACAGTCCCCCCAACATTTAATATTTCATTTTGTAAAGTTTCATTTTCTCTTGGATATATAATATCTAATCCACTACCCACTACTGCTATTGGATTACCAATTGCAAGTAACGGATTGTGGACAAATTTTCCACATGTGGATAAGTTATCCACAACTTTCATATTATTTTTTCCACATGTGCATAACTTATCCACTTTTTTAGCATTGAGATTTCCTATATGTGAATAACTATCCACACCTTTTGCTAATCCACTAACTATATTAAATCCACTTTTTGCTAAACTATATCCAAAATATTTTGCAGCTTTTTTTCCATATTCACTCGCTTCTCTACAACCGATAATTGCAATAGAAGGTCCTTGCAAATTTTTAATATTTCCTTTTGCAAATAGACTTATGGGATAATCATATATATTTTTTAATACCTGTGGATAACTTTCATCATTTATTGAAATAATATCCACATCTAATTCTTTCATCTTTCTTATTTGCTCATCAACTTGTTTTTTTATTTTTTCATCAATAATATTTTCTGCTAGCTTCTCCCCTATTCCATCAATTTCCATTAAATCTTTTTTTGATAAATTATATATTTTCTCTGGATTTTTATAAATTTCTAGTAATTTTTGCTTTCTTCTACTCCCTAAATTTTCTACCATAGAAAACCAAATCCAAAATCTCTTTTCTTCTAAATTTTTCATAAATTTATTATATATATTCCACCTTTCTATTTTAAATTTCATCTTTTTTTGGATTTTATTGAAATAATAACGAATAAATAAATTTTCGAATAAAATAAATAAAATTTCTAATTTTCCTGTAATAGAATATTGATTCACTTCTATTACAGGATTTTTTTGATTTCAATTTTTTAAAATTTACATATTAATAAAATTGATTAACAATTAATGTATTTAACATCATTATTTAAAACATTGTATTTTCACTATTTTGCTCTTTTGCCGCTTTTATAACATTATTCATAAGCATAGCTATTGTCATTGGACCAACTCCTCCAGGAACTGGTGTTATATAACTTGCTATTGGCTCAACTTCTTTAAAATCAACATCACCAACAAGTTTTCCATCTTCATTTCTATTGATTCCAACATCAATTATAACTACTCCTGGTTTAACCATATCTTTAGTAACAAATTTAGCTTTTCCTATTGCTGAAATTACTACATCTGCTCTTTTTGTATGCTCTTTCAAATTTTTAGTTTTAGAATGGCATACTGTAACAGTTGCATTTTTTGATAAACAACATTGTATTAAAGGTTTTCCAACAATATTACTTCTTCCTAATATTACCACATCTTTACCTGTTAAGTCAATATTATACTCTTCAAACATTTTCATAACACCATATGGCGTACATGATATAAATGTATCTTCTCCTATACACAATTTTCCCACACTTGATGGTGTAAAACCATCCACATCTTTTCTATATGTGATTGTTTTAAATGCTTGATTTATGTTCAAATGGCTAGGTACTGGACTTTGTAACAAGATTCCATTTATACTTTTATCTTCATTTAATTTTTTTATTAAATCAATTAATTCTTCTTGTGTTGTTTCATCTGATAAAAGATGTTCTTCATATTCTATACCTATTTCTTCACAAGCTCTACTTTTATTTCTCACATACACTTTAGATGCTGGATTGTCTCCAACCATTATTACTGCAAGTTTTGGATTTATTCCATTTGATTTTAATTCATCACATTCAACTTTTAATTCTTTTCTTATTTTTTTTGCTAATTCTTTTCCATCAATAATTGTTGCCATTCTTATTTCATACCTTTCTATCAATCTATTTTTTTATTTTACTCTCATAATTAATCATCTGTTGTCATTTTATATTCAATATCTTCCATATGTGGAAACATCTCTTTGACTCTTTTTAAAGTCAACATCAACATTTTGGGTTGTGGATTTTTTTTGTGATCTGATAATAGTTTTTGTGTATAACAATTTTCTGCTGTTTTAAATAAAAGATATCTATTTCCAACATAAGTATAATATATTTGATATCCATTTTTTAAGTCAAACCACATTCTTTCAAATGAATAATCTTCCATTAATTTTTTCGTTCCTTTCTTAAGAATTTATCACTATTTGGTTAGTGGCGTCCCCAAAGTATCCAAAAATGGTCACTCCGAACCTGTCCCCAATTAGCCATTAGGTCTGTCCCTTTTAGTATCATTTTGAACCGATTTGGCACGTCCCCAATTAACTCATTGAATTGCTCTTCTGTTATTATTGTTACTCCAAGACTTTGTGCTTTTGTTAGTTTGCTTCCTGCTTCTTCTCCTGCTAATACATAGTCTGTCTTTTTAGATACTGAACTAGATACTTTACCACCAAATTTTTCTATAATATCACTTGCTTCTCCTCTTGTGAATTTTTCAAGACTTCCTGTTAATACAAATGTTTTTCCGTTAAATCTATTGTCTGTCGTTTCTTCTTCTAAAGAGGTGGTATTAACTCCTGCTTCTTTTAATTTTGCTATCAAATCTTTTGTTTGTTCTTGTCCGAAAAATTCGATTATACTATTTGCCATTACTGGACCAATATCGGCAATTGTGCTTAAATCTTCGAAATTTGCTTCTAACAAATTGTCTATATTCTTATATTTTTTAGCTAATATTTTTGATGCTTTTGTTCCTACATGTCTTATTCCTAATGCTGTTATTAATCTATATAAGTCGTTTTGTTTACTTGCTTCAATACTATCTACCAAATTTTGAGCGAATTTTTTTCCATTTTTCTTTAATGATGCAATATCTTCAAATTTTAGAGTATATATATCTGCAATATTTGCAATTAATTTTCTATCAAGTAATTGCTGAATTATACTTTCTCCTAACCCATCAATATTCATTGCTTCTCTTGATACAAAATGGACTAGATTTCTAAATAGCTTTGCTGGGCACTCTATTCCAGTACATCTTATTGCCGCTTCTCCTTCTTCTCTAATTGCTGGTGCTCCACATACTGGACAAGTTTTGGGCATTTCAAAGTCTTTTTCGTTTCCTGTTCTTTTATCTTTTTTTACTTCTACTATTTCTGGTATTACATCTCCTGCTTTTTGAATTACAACTGTATCTCCTATTTTTAACGCTTTTTCTTTTATAAAATCTTCATTGTGAAGTGTTGTTTTTGATATTGTTGAGCCTGCAACTTTAACTGGCTCTAAGATTGCCATTGGCGTTATTACTCCAGTTCTTCCAACTTGGCATACAATATCTTTTAAAATTGTTTCTTTTTGCTCAGGTGGATATTTATATGCAACTGCCCATCTTGGGGTTTTAGCTGTTGTTCCTAATATTTCTCTAAAATGTAAATCATCTACTTTTACTACTGCTCCATCAATTCCAAATGTTAAATTTTCTCTGTCATTACCTATTTCTTGAATCGCATTTTTTATTTCTTCAATTGTTTTGCAATAAATTCTAACTGGATTTACATTAAATCCTAGTTTATCTAAGTATTCTAACTCTTCAAAATGAGAATTAAATTCTTTTCCTTCTATTTTTTGTACATTAAATATATATATATCTAATGGTCTTTTTGCTGTTATTTTACTATCTAGCTGTCTTAGTGAACCTGCTGCTGCATTTCTTGCATTTGCAAATAATTCTTCTTCATTTTCTTCTCTTTCTTGATTCATTTCTTCAAAGTCTTTTTTGCTAATAAATACTTCTCCACGAACTGTTATATTGATTTTGTCTTTTATTTCTTGTGGTATAGTTTTAACTGTTTTTAAGTTTTCTGTAACATCTTCTCCAACTAAACCATTTCCTCTTGTTGCTCCTCTTACAAATTTACCATCTCTATATTCTAATGCTGATGATAATCCATCTATTTTTGTTTCCACAACATACCTAACATCTTTTATTCCATTTTCTTTTGCTTTTTGCTCTATTTTTTCTACCCAATCTTCTACTTCTTCTATACTAAATACGTCTTGCAGGCTTTGTAATGGTACTTCATGTGTTACTTTTGCAAATCCTTCTTTTACATGGCCTCCTACTTTTTGTGTTAATGAGTCTTTTGATTGAAATTCTGGATATTCTTTTTCTAGATTTCTTAGTTCTACCATTAACATGTCATATTCAAAGTCTGATATTTCTGGCTTGTCCTCATCATAATATTTCTGAGCATAATATTCTGTTTTCTTTCTTAATTCTTCAATTCTTTCTTTTGCTTGTTTTTTATTCATTTTGTTATCATTCCTTTTTGATTATTTTTTTCTTATGTATTATATACAATTTTTGAAAAAAAGAAAAGGAATTTTATAAAATATTATAATTCCTTTTCTTCTATTAATCTTTCTATATCTTTTTTACAATCTCCTAAAATTAAATCCGCTTCTGATAATTCTTTATCTCCTACTACTACAAGACCTTTTTGACCACTAGAAATCTGACTATGTACCTTTTCTTTATATTTTTCTAAATTTTCCACATCAATATAAATTTTCTTTGTTTCATTATATTTTAAAGTTTTTTCATCTATTGGTGGGATATAATATTCTATTCCTTCTTTTTTTAGCACTTCTAGTATTGGTAGCATTGGTCTTAAGTATGGTATTTCTATATAGAATTTCATCTCTGGTACTTGAGTTTTACCTTTTTCTTGAACTAATTTTTCATATGTTTTTCTTATTGATTCCCTTGCCTCGTTCCTTTCTGGTATTGAATTACTATTTTGAAATAAAAATGGATATAATTTATCTGATATTTTTACATTTTTATTTGTATTATTTTTTTGTAAATATATAGCAAATACTTTTGACAATTTTATATCTAATAACTTTTGGCCATTATTTAGATACTCATCATATCCATTGGCTTCAAATTTCATACCTTTTTTTATAGTTTTACCTTTTGTTATAGCAATTAAAGTATTATCTTTTTCATCATCTACATCTGGTAATATACTAACTCTAATTCCTTTTTCTCTTGCGTTCATTAAATATTCGTAAATTTCTCCTCTTTTTATTCTCATAAAAGAAATATCATCTGTTGCCATTTCACTTTTTTCGTCTAATAATCCTTTTGCTTCTCCTACTTCTTTTTCATATTGTAATATATCTTTATAACTTTTGGTAACATCAAAACTTTTATCATCTATTTTTTTAATTTGTTGTCTTTGTTGTTGCTCAGATAAACTTGCATATTGTTTTCTTCTTTCTTCTCTTGCTAATCTTTCTTGTTCCTGTTTCTTTTCTTCAGCTTGTTTTTCTTCTTGCTCTTTTATTATTTTTTCTTCTATTACTTTTATAAACGGAATATCAGTCCCTTCAAAAGCCCAATCTTTCAAATCTACATTTTCTAAGCCTATTGTAACTTGACCTTTTTCTTGATTAGATATTTCACTATGTATTTTTTCTTTATATTTTTCTAAATTTTTTCTATCAATATATATTTTTTTAGTCATTTTCTCTTTTCTTGTCACTTCATCAGCAGGTAAAAGATAATATTCTATTCCTGCTTGTTTTAATTGTTCTAAAATTGGACATATTGGTCTTTTATATGGTATTTCTAGATAGAATTTTATATCTTTTATATCATGTTCTTTACTTGCAATATCTTCTATTTTATTATACACTTTGTAAAATTTTTCTGCTGCTTTTCCTGGAGAACATACACCATTATCAAAATATATTTTCCCATCAGAATCTATTGCTATATTATCAAAATATTCTTTTCCAATTTGATTACACAAATAAACAAATCCCGAACTCACGTTACCTTTAAACTTTCTAACAATCTGCAACCTCGTTTCTATCTTTTGAGGAATCTTTTTTTCAATCTCATTCCAATCAATTCCTGATGGAAGAATTAAAAAATTATTTGACTGCTCTTCATCTGTTAATATTCCGAATTGTATATTTTGTTTTTTTAATTCCATCATCATACTATATAATTTAGATTTATCTACTCTAATTACTATGCTTCCTTCAGTTTTTAATAAGCTTCTATCTGTTAATAATCCTTTTTCATTTGCTACGTCTAATTCATAAGACAAAATATTTTTATAATTTTGAATTGGGTCAAAATTACTTTCATCAATTTGTTCAATTTTTTCTTTTTGTTGTTCTTCTGTTAAACCTTTATATGTTTCTCTTTCTTTTTCTAATTCTTCTTGCCTTTTTTTCTCTGCCTCTTCTTGTCTTTGTTTTTCTTCAATCTCTTGCTTTAATTTTTCTGTATCTTTATCTAAAAATGTTATTTTATCTCTCAATACTTTCATAGTTTTAACATATAAACGTATAATATAATCTTCATCAAAAACATCTGTAATAAGCCTTTCTCTTTCCTCAGCATATGCATTCCCTATTTGATTAATTATTTTATCTATGTTTTTTTCTTGCTCTTCTAAAGATATTTGTAAATCTTTCAACTCATATTTGAATTTTATTCTATCAATCATGCTTCCCATATTTTTTATATCTTCCGCAAAAATATTAGCATAAAAAATTCTTTCTACTTCTGGAGCGCTAGCAAATTCATTTATACGTAAATTATCTGCCATCATTTTACAACATCTAAGCCTATATTTAGCATTAATAAGAGCTTGAATATATTGTTGTTGTTTTAATCCATCAAATTCTTTTTTTCTACCATCTAAAACATTTAATTTATCTTCTAATTCAGAAATTTTTTTGTTATCTATTTCTTGTTCGCTATTTTCTTCTCCACAAAATATCTTATTTAGTTCTCTATATATAATTCTAACTTCACTAAGTAAAAATTTTTCTTCACTAACTTTGCTAAACTGACTAAAATCACTTTTTATTTCTTGATATAATTCATTAATATGAGTTTGTGTTTCTAAATCCATTTCAACACTATTTTCTATATAGTTTTCAAGTTCTTGTATCTTTTGTTTGATTTCATCTGCCTTTTCTGGATAGTGTATTTCCATAGCTATAATTCTTTGTTTCATTTTTGCCAGTTCTAACACAATACTTCCATCTAATTCATAGCCCTCATTTTTTTGTTCTATTTGTGATGTTTCATTTTCAGTATCTAAACTAAATACTTTTGATAATTTTTCAAAAAATCCCATTTTTTTCTCCTTTAACAAAACTAACTATATTTTACAACAATTTTACATAAAAGTCAATTTGCATAAAAAAAACTAAGAGATTTTTATTTCTCTTAGTTTAAATTTATTTTTTATTAAATTGTTTAAGCATTATAATCTTCAACTCTAGCACATATTATTAATCTTGCACTACTATCATCTGTACAAGTAGATAATGTAACTTCTGGAACTCCACCTGTATCTCTTTGGTAGAAAGATGTATCTTCTGGTGTTGTTTCAAATTTATTATATATTGTATATGTTAATCTTTGTCCATCATTATCTGTAATATATATTTTATCTCCAATATTTAGTTTCTTATTATTTGAGAAGAATAAGTTATTTCTATAATTATGTCCTATAATAACACTGTTTCCCGGTTCATTTATTCCTACACCATATAAAAATGCAACTGCTGTTTCAATTGATTTTTTTGTTACTTTATCTAGAATAGGATATTTAAAATTTGTTGCTGGAATTTCCATTGTTCCTAATACTCCAAAACCTTTATATGTCTTTTGTGTTGTACTGCCAGAAGAAGTATTAGAATCTTGTAATTGATTAAATGGATTTTCATCAGTTGTGTTTGTTGAATTGTCATTTGCCTGTCCATCAGCAACTTCACCTTGGAAATCATCAACAAATGCAGATGTATCTCTTGATATTACATAGTTTTGATAATAGTTGTATGCTAAAAATCCTAATAGTCCTAATACTGCTATTATTACTATTACTAATATTACAGTTAATACTTTACTATATTTACTCTCAAACATAATTTTTTACCTCCGTATCTCTTTTCACTCTATTATAATTATACCACATTTATTACAAAAAGTGTATAGTTTTCGTAAAATTAGTCAAAATTAATATACATAATTATACAATCTTTTCTCCTAATTGTTTTCCTGCTAAGATATGGAAGTGTAAATGCATTACTTCTTGTCCGCCATTTTTACCACAATTTACAATTACTCTAAAACCTTCATCTTTAAATCCTTTATCTTCTGCTATTTTATTTATAACTCCATAAATTTTACCAACCAATTTTTCATCTTCTGGCTTCATATCAGCTAAAGAATTAATATGTTTTTTTGGTATTACTAATATATGAATAGGTGCTGCTGGATTTACATCATTAAAAGCTAATATTTCATCATCTTCATAAACTTTAATTGAAGGAATTTCACCTCTAATTATTTTACAAAAAATACAATCTTCCATTTTAAATTTCTCCTTTTTTATTTTTTTATCAAAACTGCTTTAATCCTTCTAACTCCTGAAGAACTAGACTCTTCTTTTTTAATTTTAAATGTTCCCATATCTCCTGTATGTGTAACATGAGGTCCTCCACAAATTTCTTTGCTAAAATCTCCTATTGTATAAACTTTTACTTTATCTCCATATTTATCAGTAAATAATCCTATTGCTCCAGATTTTTTAGCATCTTCATAGCTCATTTCTTCACACTTGACTTGCAAATCTCTTTTTATTTGCTCATTCACTAAATCCTCTACTTTTTGGATTTCTTCTTTTGTCATTTTTTGTGGATGTGTAAAGTCAAAACGTAATCTTTCTTCTGTTATATTAGAACCACTTTGTTTTACATGCTCTCCTAATACTTCTCTTAATGCTTCATGTAAAAGATGTGTTGCAGTATGATATGCGATTGTTTTTTCGTTTTGGTCTGCTAGTCCACCTTTAAATTTATGTTCTGCTCCTTGTCTTGATTTTTCTTGATGCTCTTTGAATAATTTTTCAAATTCTTTTAAATCTACTTTAAATCCGTTTTCTTCAGCTAATTCTTTTGTTACTTCTGGTGGAAATCCATAAGTATCATAAAGTCTAAATACTACTGTTCCTGGAATTGTGTCTACGTTATTTTCTTTTAATTTTGCAACTTGTTTTTCAAATTCTCTTTCGCCATGTGATAGTGTTTTTACAAATTTATTTTTTTCTTCTATTATTACATTTTTTATAACTTCTCTATTTTTTTCTAAGTCTGGATACATTTCTTTTAGATTATCAACATTTATATCTATTAAAGTTGATAATTCATTTAAATCTATTTGTAATTTGTTCATATGCCTTATCATTCTTCTGATTAGTCTTCTTAATACATAACCTCTATCCAAATTACTTGGTCTACCACCATCAGATATTATCATCATACTTGAACGCAAATGTTCTGCTACTATTCTTCTACTTTCGATTATATCTACTTTTTGAATTTCTTTTAGTTTATCCATTACTGGTAAGAATAATTCTGTATCAAAAGGTGTTTCTTTTCCTTGTAATAACATTGTCATTCTTTCTAATCCTAACCCAGTATCTACATTTCTTTGTTTTAATTTAGAATACCCATTTTGGTCTTTGAAATATTCCATAAAAACATTATTCCATATTTCGACATATTTTCCACAATCACAACTAGGCTGACAATCTGGTCCACATGCTGGTTTTCCTGTATCATAGAACATTTCTGTATCTGGTCCACATGGTCCTTCTTCTCCAGCTATCCACCAGTTATCATCTTTCCCATAGAAATATATTCTTTCTTCTGGAATTCCTGCTCTTTTCCATGCATTTGCTGAAACTTCATCTTTTGGGCAATCCTCGTCTCCAGCAAAACATGTTACTGATAACTTTTCTACTGGTATTCCTAACTCTTTTGTTAAGAAATCAAAACTCATTTGGATTGATTCGTCTTTGAAATAGTCTCCTAATGACCAGTTTCCTAACATTTCAAAATATGTTAGATGTCTATTGTCTCCTACCTCGTCAATGTCATTTGTTCTAACACATTTTTGATAGTCTGTTAATCTAGTTCCTTGTGGGTGTTTTTCACCTAATAGATATGGTACTAATGGTTGCATTCCTGCTGTTGTGAATAATACTGATGGGTCATTTTCTGGTATTAATGGTGCAGATGGTATTACTGCATGTCCGTGTTCCTTGAAAAATTTTAAATATTTGTTTCTAATTTCTATTGCTTTCATTTTTGTCATTTCCTTTCTTTTCTATGTTATTTATTTCTATTTGTTTACGTATTGATTATTGTATAACTCTGTTAGTTTTTAGTTCAAATTCATTAAGTACGTTCTAATTTTACTACATAAATACGAAAATAGCAAGATTTTCTTGCTATTTATTCTTCCTCTTTCAAATTTCGCACACGATTAATTATGTATCTTTTATATACATCATCTTGTATATCATTGTTAATTTTAAAACAAGCTATAATTCACTATTCCAAGTTTCTTAATTTAATTTTTTAATTTCAATTACAATTTTTTAATTTAATATACTGTATACATCTAAAAATATATTTATATACACGACTTCTAATGTATTAAAATTACTTCTAAATATTTTTTGTTAAAATATAATTAAATTTTTTAAGGTTTACAAGGAGGTTACAGTGAAATTCAAAAGAATTAAAGATTTAAGAGAAGATCATGATATGTATCAAAAAGATGTTGCAAAACTATTAGGAATCTCTCAACAATACTATTCTGAATATGAAAAAGGTAAAAGAACTATTCCTATACAACATCTTATTACTCTTGCAAAATTTTATGAAACCTCTATTGATTATATAGTCGGATTAACTGACGAAAACAATTTTAAAAAGACAAGCTAAATTTCCATTTGGCTTCCTAAAAATGTTGCGGCTGATTGAGCAACTTTTTTCTCAACATCATTCATTTTTCCATTGGCTTCTTTTGACATTAATATTACTGTTCCTATTGTGTCTCCATTTGATATTATTGGATATACAACTTGTGCATTATGCTTTCTTTCTTGATTATCATTTTTTGTAATTGGCATCGCAATATCACTATTATCCTTACTTGTATATACTTCTTTATCCTCCATTAATTGCTCTAATTCTTGGCTTATATCTTGCTCTAAAAATTCTTTTTTAGAACCTCCTGATACTGCAATAATTGTATCTTTATCTGTTATACATGCAATATGCCCTGTTGTTTTTGATAAAGTTTCTGCATAACCTGCTGCAAATTCGGATAATTCTCCAATTGGTGAATATTTTTTTAATATTACTTGTCCTTCTCTATCTGTAAAAATTTCAAGTGGGTCTCCTTCCTTTATTCTTAATGTTTTTCTTATTTCCTTTGGAATTACTACTCTTCCCAAATCATCTATTCTCCTTACAACTCCAGTTGCTTTCATAATTTTCCTCCCTTTTCGTTTCAATTTTTTTGTTTATATTGTTATTATTTCTTATTACTTGTTTTTTATTCATTTTTTGTCAAAAAAAAGATTAGTAATTTTTGAAGTTATTAGCAATTTATCTTAACTTCTTTATATTTACTAATCTCTTTTACATTATTTTTATATTATTTCTTGTTCTGTAGCCTCTATCTTATCGTCTTTTCTAGGCAAGAAACTTGGTTTATATTTGTCTAAAATATATCCTAATTCCTTTGCAAAATCTTTAAGCATAACAGTTTTTATTGATGGCTCTTTTCCTTTTAAATAATCATCAATAATTTGCTTTAATTGTTTTATAATCTTCATCTCAGGTTCAATTTGCTTTGTGTATCTTTCAGCTCTGTCTGCAAGTTTTTCTTTAATTAAAACTATATCTTCATTACTTGCACATGAAATTCTTTGAAATAATTGATATGGGTCAACATATTTAAAAATTGGTATTTCCATACATTGTTTATCAAATTTTTCATAAAATTGTTCCATTTTCATAGGTATACATCTCATTACATCATCTGCAATTTCCTTATATTTCTTATCTAATAATTGGTCATTCAACATGTTAAAATGTTTTAATATATCATCCATATCTTCTTCTAATTCATCAATTGCTACTTTTCCTAATTCTTCTTTAGGATTTGGACAATATTCTGATTTCAATGATGCTAGATTCATTCCTGTAAAAAATGTATTTTTTAATGTTTTCAAGTCATAATCTATTAAACCTTTTCTTGAAAAATAACTAAAATATGCAAATATCTTTACAGTATCAATTAATTCTAATTTTCCTTCTTTTACATCATTATATACTTCTTCGATTACACCATCAAATTGGTCATCTGATATTTTCCAATATTCTTCTGTCAACAATCTTTTATATGCTGGTAAATTTTCCGTATCTATTGTATTTATAATAGTTTCCATGTTTTCTTTAAATATTTTCATATCAAAAATACGTGTTCTGACATAGTATTCTATAAATTTAAAGAAACGATAATCTGATTTAAAATTGTAATAATAGTTATTATCAAATTCTTTTATATAGAATTGTCTATTATCCATTAAAATTCTAGAAGATACCAAAATTGATTTATATTCTTCATTATCTTTAATATTTACAAATTTGTCTTTTGTTACTTTTCCTGCTTTTATCTCAAAAGAAACAGCTATTGTAAATATTAACATTGTTTGCATTACTCTATTACTTGTGTTTGGATATGATTTACTAACCATTTCATATATTTTTTTAAAGTCGTTTAATGCATGTTTTAAAATTCTTAAGTTTCTTGTTCCACTTTTATTAAAAGTTGATATTATAAATCCAGTATTTTCTCTTAAAAATCTAATTAAATCAGGATTGCTCTCATATCTCATTAAAATTCCATTTATAATATAATCAAATTTTGGAGCATATTCAAAAGTTTCTCCAATTAGTTTTTCTTTGATTCTTTCATAATCATTTGCTTTATCAAATACATGCTCTATTTTATCTTGTATTTTCTCAACAATTGGCTTATCTGCTTTTGTTAATTCATTTTGCTTGTCTAATAAATATGTTGCAATAAATGTTTTCATCTCTAAATTTGAACTTTTTAATTTTGCTGATAATTCTTTTTCATTACAAATTATTATTGTTTTTATATGGTCATGCTCAACAAAGTTATTGATATATCCTAAAATGTCAATAACATCAACATTTGCTCTTTCTAAGTCGTCAAAACATAGAACCTTATCATCAGTTGAGAAAAACTCAGCATAATCTAATTTATCTCCATTTTGTGTTACTCCAAATAAATTTGCCATATCAATTCCTGTTTTTGCATATTCAGGAATTGTTGTCTGATCATTATTGTTCATAAATTTTCTTAAATTTTTGTCCATCAGTTGCGTTGTTTCAATAAAGATTTTTTTGCTAATTTCTTCTAAATTTGATATACCATATAAAGACATATAAATTGTCGTATATCTTTTGCCATTTAATTGCATAGATTCTATTTTTTTTCTAACTTTATTGTTCCAAAAATGGGTTTTACCTGAACCCCATTCACCATTTATCATTACTGCATAGTCTGTATAATCAGAACGTATATAATCTAAAATACTCTCAACTAAATCTTCCATTGTTTCCTCCTTTGTCCATTTGGGGACGTTTCCGTTTGGACATTTTTGTCCATTCTGGGACACATCTCTATCTATTTTTTTATATGTTTTAATCTTTTGCTATTGTAAATACATCTATTTTTTTAGGTTTTGCTTCTTGCAAAATTTTGCAACATTCATTTGCTGTACTTCCAGTCGTATATATATCGTCAATTAATAATATTTTCTTATTAATTAGTTTTTCTTTATTTTTTAAAATATATACACCTTGTATATTTTTTTGTCTCTGTTCTTTATTTAATTTGCTTTGTTCAATAATATTTTTATTTTTTATAAGGCAATCTATAATACACTCACCTTCAGCAATTTGTTTTACTATATCATTAGCTATCAATTCGCTTTGATTATAGCCTCTTTCATTCATCCTTTTTGAGCTTACT
>CALXKC010000039.1 GCA_944388775.1 uncultured Clostridia bacterium
TAATGATATTATATTAGATAATCTTTTACAATATAAAGGAATAATTGCTGAAAATTATGTTGCTACACAATTGGTAGCGAATAATATTCCGTTAATATATTGGGAGTCTGGAAATCAGGCTGAAGTTGACTTTATCTTGTATAATGATGATGGAATTATACCAATTGAAGTAAAAGCTAATGATAATGTTGGAAGTCAAAGTTTAAATGTTTATATGAAAAGATATCAGCCTGAATATGCAATAAGAATTTCTACAAAGAATTTTGGATTCGAAAATAATATAAAGTCTGTTCCTTTGTATGCTACATTTTGTATAGAATAAAAAAGGAAAGCTGGTATGGCAATATAAAATAAATTACAGTTATTGACTAAATAAAATGTTATTATATTAATTGTAGCCTGCAAAGAAATTGCAAATTTACAAAAAACAACCCTGCAAAAAGTGGCAAAAATATTTAAACTTTTTAACAATGTAATATAATCTAATCGAAAGAAAGGAGAAACAAAAATGTTAATCCCACAAAAACTAAAAAAAGGAGATGTAATAGGTGTAGTAGCACCATCAAATCCAATAATAGACGAAAATATCGAAGACTTAGAACAAGCTAGAAAAATTATAGAAAATGCAGGATTTAAAGTAAAATATTCAAAAAATCTTTTCTCTAACGCTAATGGATATAGTGCTACTTCAAAAGAAAAGGCAGAAGATATAAACGAGATGTTTAGAGATAAAGATGTAAAGATGATATGGTGTGCAAAAGGTGGCCAAAACTCAAATTCAACTTTTGAATATTTAGATTATGATTTAATAAAAAACAATCCTAAAATAATTTGTGGATATAGTGATATAACTTCATTAACAAATATAATAACAGCAAAAACTGGGCTTGTAACTTTTAGCGGAACAAACTTTAAAACAATTGCAACAGATGAAACAAATTATAGTTATAATGAAGTAATTAAAAGATTTGTAGATGGAAGTTTAGAATTAGGATTAGAGGGAGAAAAATACGAAACATTGAAAGAAGGAGTTGCAGAAGGACAGTTAATAGGTGGAAATTTAAGTTTGACAAGAGGGTTGGTTTCAGGAAAATATTCAATTGATTTTACAGATAAAATATTATTTTTAGAAGAATTGGGAATTGAAACTATGCCATCACTTGCAAGCAATTTTCTATATTATATGAAACAAAATGGCATATTTGATAAAATAAAAGGATTGTGGATTGGAAATTATGAACATGAAAGCGGAATAACCTTAGAAAAAGTAATATTAGATGTTTTAGAAGGCGAGTACGACTTTCCAATAATTAAGTCAAATAATTTTGGACATACAGAAACAAAAACTGTAATTCCAATTGGTACAAAGGCAAGAATAGATACAAAGAACGTAAGAAAAATTGAATTGATTGAAAAATGTGTGAATTAAGGTAGAGAAAAGGAGGATTGGGAAGATGTGTCCCCAAATGGACAAAAATGTCCAAACGGAAACGTCCCCAAATGGACAAAATGTTTGAAACATGGGAAGAACTAGAAAATTCAATAACAAATTGTAATAAGTGTAAATTATATAAAGGAAGGCATAACATAGTTTTTGGAACTGGAAATAAAAATGCTGATTTAATGTTTATAGGAGAAGGTCCGGGAGCAGACGAGGATAGGTTAGGAGAACCTTTTGTAGGTCGTGCTGGACAACTTATGAATTTGGCCTTTCAAATGGTCGGATTAAAGCGTGACGAAGTGTATATTGCAAATATTGTAAAATGTAGACCTCCTTCAAATAGAAATCCAGAACAAGATGAAGCAGACGCATGTATGAATTATTTGAGAAATCAAGTTATTTTAGTTAAACCTAAAATAATTGTTTTATTGCGGAAGTGTAGCATTAAAAAATATATTAGGACATGAGTATGGTATAACACAATCTAGAGGAAAATGGATTGAGAAAAAAGGAATTAGATATATGCCAACTTGGCATCCGGCAGCCCTTTTAAGAGATGAGACTAAGAAAATTGATTTTATAAAAGATTTAAAATTAGTTATGAATGAGTACAAAAATTTGACCTAAAAGTCAGTAATTGACAACTAATAATAAAATTAGTATAAATAAAATGATTGATTAAAGAAAATTAATTATTTTCAAACCATATATTAATTAAGAGAGGAATGAAAAAAATGCTATCAATAAATGAAGCAAAGGAAAAAGCAAATTATTGTTTAAATTGTAAAGTAAAACCATGTTCATTAAAAGGATGTCCTTTAGGTAACAATATACCAGAATTTATAAAACAAGTAAAAGAAGAAAAATATTTTGAAGCATATAAAATATTGTCAGAAACAACAGTATTACAAGGAGTATGTGGAAGAATCTGCCCACACAAAAAACAATGCCAAGGTTCATGTGTTAGAGGAATAAAAGGAGAGCCAGTTGCAATTGGTGATTTAGAAGCATTTACATTTGATAAAGCAATAACAGAGCAAGGACATAGTTTACTAGAATGTTATAAAAATGAAATGGCTGAAAACAAAGAAAAAAATGAAAAATTATCTAATAAAAAAGTTGCAATAATAGGTGGAGGTCCAGCTGGATTAACTTGTAGTGCATTTTTAGCTAAATCTGGAATTAAAGTAACAATATTCGAAAAATATAATTATTTAGGTGGATTATTAGTACATGGAATTCCTGAATTTAGACTTCCAAAGGAGATAGTAAAACAAACTGTAGATAATATCTTAGAATTAGGAATTGAAGTAAAATATAATCAAGAATTAGGAAAAAATCTAAAATTAGAAGATCTAGAAAAAGAATTTGATGCTATTTTCCTAAGCATTGGTGCAAATGTATCTTCTAAAATGGGAATTGAAGGAGAAGATTTAGAAGGTGTATATGGTGGTAATGAATTATTAGAATATAATTTACATCCAGACTATAAGGATAAGAAAGTTGCAGTTGTAGGTGGCGGAAATGTTGCTATGGACTGTGCAAGAACGATAAATAAAATGGGAGCAAAAGAAGTAAAAGTAATATATAGAAGAGCAAGAGAACAAATGCCAGCTGAAGATAAAGAGGTAGAAGATGCAATTAATGAAGGTATTGAGTTTTTATTCCAAAATAATGTAGTTAAAATTATTGGTGATGGAAAAGTAGAAAAAGTTGAATTAATAAAAACTGAATTAGTACAAAAAGAAGGAGAAACCAGATTGGTTCCAGTAAATATTGAAAATAGCAATTATATTGAAGATATTGACTACGTTGTTATGGCTTTAGGTTCAAAACCAGAAGGATTTGTTTCTAACTTAGGTTTAGAACTAAATAAATGGGGAAATATATCAATAAATGAAAATTACCAAACTTCAAATTCTAAAGTTTTTTCTGGTGGAGATTTAGCAGGAATAAAAGGAACAGTTGCTTGGGCAGCTCAATCAGGAAGAGAAGCGGCAAATAAAATAGTAGAATTTTTAGAAAATCAAAAATAAAAAGAAAAAAACAACTAAAAAGTATAATTACATTTTAGTTGTATTTTTTTATATTCTTCTTTCTTTAAGATTATTAATCATTTGAATTGTGTTCTTGAACTCCAATTTCTCCAAATAACAATTTTTTAATAGCAGCGATAAAACGTCTAAACATATTTTCTCTTTTAGAAATAACTTTAATAGCAGTTTCAATTTGTAATGTTTCGCCATTTTCAAGAGCATTATATTTTTCTTCAAGTTGTTCCATTTTTGAAACATAATAATCATTAAAAAATGTATAACCTTCAGCTGAGCCTAAATAATCTTTAAATGTATATAGCTTTCTCCTATAATTTTCAACTTCCTCAAGATTAGTAATTTTATTAAAACTATTATCAAAATAACTTGAAATAATCAAGTTTTGAGTCCTAAAGAAAATAAGAGAAATTTCACTTTTTAGTTCATCAATTTTCTTTAACATACCATCAACTTTTTTATTTCTATCATCTATATTTGCAATTTTGTTATTTAATTTAATAATATCTTCTTCATGATATAAAATTTCATCAATTGCATTTTGAATAGCCATAAAAACTTTAGGTGAAGTTGCGTCTGCAAAAGCCTGTTTAAAATTATCATTACTGTTTAATGTGCTTTCAAATAAAACATTTTCACCAACTAAATATGCTAATTGATTTACCAAACAACACTCTAAAGGATAGTATGAAGGGCTAATTGTTTCAAAACTAATTCCAAAATATTTCACATATTCTTTAGGAATGCCATTTACTTTAGATGCCATTAATTGAACAGCTGCTTCATTTAATCCTAAACCATATATTTTAAACTCTGTATAATCACAAAGTCCCATTCTAATTAGATAATTTCTTTTATCTTTTACTTCTTGCAAGTAATGTATACACTCATGAACAGCAAATTCTTCTAAGTCATCATCTGGAATATGGTCATTAAAATATATAGATGTATTTTTATAGAAATAATTTGCTTCTGCCATTCCTTCAGGCATTTTTGCTCTATACATATCTAAACGTGATAAACGTATAAAAAGTTCATTTTGGTTTAAATTATATTCAGGAAAAGTTTCGCATAATTTCATTGCGATATTATTTGCAATAGAGTTAATTTGAAGTGTATCTAGTTTTTTTGTTACTTCTATTCCATCTTTTCTTAAATCTGTTTCTATACTCATATCGACAAAACTCCTTAATATATTCTCCATTAAATTATACAACAAAAGTCGAAAAAAGAGAATGTCAAAAGTATTAAGTATTAGTTACAGTTTTGTTACAGAACAGGGATTAGGGGGACGGTCCTAGAAATCCCTGTTTTTTATTCTATTCTTTTGCTATTATAAAATAGTATAAAATTTATTTCATTTCTCGGCTAACATTACATCATTAAGAAAATTTAAAGTTACCTAATAGGCACCTCTCAAAGCTAGTTTGAGATTCTCCTATTAGATAACTTAATATTTTCTAAAATGATTCCATTCACATTCGAAATTCATAAATTTTATACTATTTTTAATAGCATTTTTGATTTTTAAAATCTAAACAGGGATTTTTAGGACCGTCCCCTAAATCCCTATTTCACAACAATGTTATAAATTTTATTTTTTACATAGATTTCTTTAATAATAGTTTTTCCATCTAATTTAGAATCAATTGCTTCATGAACCTTTTGCTTGATGACACCTTCATCTTCATCTAAAGGGATTTGAATAGTAGCTTTTAATTTACCATTAAACTGAATTGGTAAAGTGATTTCGTCATCAATAGTTTTAGATTCGTCATAAGTTGGCCATTTTTCATAAGCTATTGTATTATCATGACCTAAGATATTCCACAATTCTTCAGTAATATGTGGTGCAACTGGATTTAGTAATTTTAAAAATCCTTCAGCATACTCTAATGGGAAAATTTCTTCCTTATTAACATTGTTTATGAAAATCATCATTTGAGAAATCGCTGTGTTGAAATTCATAGTTTCATAATCATTTGTAACTTTTTTAACTGTAAAATGATAATCTTTTTCTAAATTTTTATTTGGAGTATCTTTAATTTTTCCAGATTCTACATATAATCTCCAAACACGGTCTAAGAATTTCTTTGTACCTTCAATACCGTTGACATCCCAAGGTTTAACGGCATCTATTGGTCCCATGAACATTTCATATAGTCTTAAGCTATCTGCACCATATTGTTTAACCATATCATCAGGATTGATAACATTTCCTTTTGATTTACTCATTTTTTCGCCATTAGTACCTAAAATCATACCTTGATGACGTAGTTTTGCAAATGGCTCTTTTACTGGAACAAGTCCTTTGTTGTATAAATAATTATTCCAAAATCTTGAATATAGTAAATGTCCAACTGCATGTTCAGGACCACCTACATATAAATCAACAGGCATCCAGTATTCAAGTAATTTTTTATTTGCAAATTCATCATTATTTTTAGGATCAATATATCTTAAGAAATACCAACTAGAACCAGCAGAACCAGGCATTGTACTTGTTTCTCTTTTAGCAGGTTTTCCTTCAAATGTAGTATTTACCCAATCTGTTGCTTTATCTAATGGTGATGCGCCTGTTTTTGAAGGAGCATAATCTTCAAGTTCTGGTAAAACTAAAGGTAAATCATCATCTGCTAAAGCTCGCATTTCATCATCTAAGTATACAATTGGAATTGGCTCTCCCCAATAACGTTGTCTTGCAAATATCCATTCACGTAGTTTATAATTAATTTTTTTCTTTCCAATTTTATTAGATTCAAGATATTCAATCATTTTTTGGATAGCTGTTTCTTTATCTAATCCATCAAGAAAATCAGAATTAATATGTAATCCATCTCCAGTAAATGCTTCTTTTGAGATATCTCCGCCTTCTAATACAGGGATTATATCTATACCAAATTTACTTGCAAATTCATAATCTCTTTGGTCATGAGCAGGAACAGCCATAATTGCACCTGTACCATATGTAGAAAGTACGTAATCTGAAATCCAAATAGGAATTTTCTTACCATTTACAGGGTTAATAGCATAGCTCCCTGTAAATACACCTGTTTTTTCTTTATTTAGTTCAGTTCTTTCTAGGTCTGATTTACTAGCAGCTTCTTGTTTATATTTCTCAACTGCAGCTTTTTGCTCATCAGTTGTTATTTTGTTTACTAAATCAAGTTCAGGAGCAATAACGCAATATGTGGCACCAAATAGAGTATCTGGCCTTGTAGTAAATACAGTAAATTCTATGTTATCAAAATCGGCAACCTTGAATATAACTTCTGCGCCTTCAGATTTTCCAATCCAATTTCTTTGAATTTCCTTGGTTGATTCAGGCCAATCAATATCATCTAATCCATCTAATAAGATTTCTGCATATTGAGGAATATCTAATACCCATTGTTTCATATTTTTACGAACAACAGGGAAGTCTCCTCTTTCACTTCTACCATTGATAACTTCATCATTTGAAAGTACGCAACCTAAACCTTCGCACCAGTTTACAGGCATCTCAACAAGTTTTGCTAGACCATCATTATATAATTGTTTAAAAATCCATTGAGTCCATTTGTAAAAATCTGGATCACATGTAGAGATTTCTTTATCCCAGTCAAAAGAAAATCCTAACATCTTTAATTGTCTTTTAAAAGTTGCAATGTTTGCCTTTGTAAATTCTGCTGGATGATTTCCAGTTTTTATTGCATATTGCTCTGCAGGTAAACCAAAAGCGTCCCATCCCATTGGATGTAAAACGTTATATCCTTGCATTCTTCTCATTCTAGACATTATATCTGTTGCAGTATAACCTTCTGGGTGACCAACGTGTAGACCTTGTCCTGATGGATATGGAAACATATCTAATGCATAAAATTTAGGTTTAGAAAAATCCCATACGTCAGTATAAAAAGTTTTATGCTCGTCCCAATAGTTTTGCCATTTTTTTTCAATTTCTGTAAAATTGTAGCCCATATTAAAGCTCCTTTCATATTTTTTATCTTTAATTCTTATTATATGCATTGTATTATATAACAAAAATGCTAGAGTTTCAAGAGAAATAGGCAAAAATACAAATTTCACAAAAATACCTCAAAAAAATCATGCAAACGTATATAAATGTGATATAATATACTAGAATAAAAAATATCAAATTGAAAGGGATGATAATAAATGGATGCACAAAAATTTACGCAAAAATCATTAGAAGCAATACAAGAAGCACAAAGTATTGCAATAGAAAATCAAAATGCACAAATAGAAGAAGAACACCTTTTATTAGCATTACTAAATCAAGAAGATAGCTTAATAAAAGAATTACTAAAAAAGATGAACATTCCACAAGAATTTGAAAAAGAGTTAAATGATAGAATAGAAAGCTTACCAAAAATGACTGGAGGAGCAAGACAAGCAAACTCAATTTATGTATCACAAGATGTAGACCAAGTTTTAACAAATTCAGAAAAAATAGCAAATAAAATGAAAGATGAATATATCTCAGTAGAACACATAATGCTTTCAATAATAGACAATGCAAATAGTTATTTAAAAAATCTATTCAAAAAATATAGATTAACAAAAAACGAATTTTTAAAAGCATTAGAAAGTGTAAGAGGAAATACTAGAGTAACAAGTGATAATCCAGAAAGCACATATGATGTACTAAAAAAATATGGACAAGATTTAGTAGAATTAGCGCGTCAACAAAAACTAGATCCAGTAATAGGCAGAGATTCAGAAATAAGAGATGTAATAATGATATTATCAAGAAAAACAAAGAATAATCCATGCTTAATAGGAGAACCAGGAGTAGGAAAAACAGCGATAGCAGAAGGTCTAGCATTAAGGATTGTAAGAGGAGATGTACCAGAAGGGTTAAAGGACAGCACAATATTTGCATTAGATATGGGTTCACTTGTTGCAGGAGCAAAATATAGAGGAGAATTTGAGGAAAGACTAAAAGCAGTACTTCAAGAAGTAAAAAAGAGTGAAGGAAAAATAATCTTATTTATAGATGAATTACACACAATAGTAGGAGCAGGAAAAACAGAAGGGGCAATGGATGCAGGAAACTTATTAAAGCCAATGCTTGCAAGAGGAGAATTGCATTGCATAGGAGCAACAACATTAAATGAATACAGACAATATATAGAAAAAGATCAAGCATTAGAAAGAAGATTCCAACCAGTAACGGTAGATGAGCCAAGTGTAGAAGATACAATATCAATTTTAAGAGGAATAAAAGAAAGGTATGAAGTATTTCATGGAGTAAAAATATCAGATAATAGCCTAATTGCAGCAGCAACTTTATCAAATAGATATATATCAGACAGATTTTTACCAGATAAAGCAATAGATTTAGTAGATGAAGCATGTAGTTTGATAAAAACAGAAATGAAATCAATGCCAACAGAATTAGATGAAGTATCAAGAAAAATAATGCAATTAGAAATAGAAGAAACAGCGCTTAGTAAAGAAAAAGATGAGTTTTCAAAACAAAGACTACAAGAAATTCAAAAAGAAAAATCAGAACTTAAAACAAAGTTCGATTCAATGAAAGCAAAATGGGAAAATGAGAAACAAGCAATTGAAAAAGTACAAAAATTAAGAGAAGAAATTGAAAAAACAAATGGAGAAATAGAGCAAGCAGAAAGAAACTATGACTTAAATAAAGTAGCGGAATTAAGATATGGAAAACTTCCAGAACTACAAAAAGAGCTAGAAAAAGAAGAGGCAGAAGAAAATAATAAAGAAAATGTTTTATTAAGAAACAAAGTAACAGAAGAAGAAATTGCAAAAATAGTATCAAAATGGACTGGCATACCAGTATCAAAACTTATGGAAGGCGAAAGAGAGAAAATATTACACCTTAAGGATATCTTACATAAAAGAGTAATAGGACAAGATGAAGCAGTAGAAGATGTATCAGAAGCAATAATGAGATCAAGAGCGGGAATAAGCGATCCTAAAAAGCCAATAGGTTCATTTCTATTCTTAGGACCTACTGGAGTGGGAAAAACAGAACTTGCAAAAAGTTTAGCAGAAAGTCTATTTGATGATGAGCATAATATGGTAAGAATTGATATGTCAGAGTATATGGAAAAATATTCTGTATCAAGATTAATTGGAGCACCTCCAGGATATGTTGGATATGAAGAAGGAGGGCAACTTACAGAAGCAGTAAGAAGAAAACCATATTCAGTAGTACTATTTGATGAGATAGAAAAAGCACATCCAGATGTATTTAATATCCTATTACAAGTACTAGATGATGGCCGTATAACAGATTCACAAGGAAGAACAGTAGACTTTAAAAATACAATAATAATTTTAACATCAAATTTAGGTTCTGAATATATCTTGGAAGGTATAAATGAAAAAGGTGAGATTTCAGAAGAAGCAAAAGAAAAAGTAAATGATTTATTAAAGAAAAGCTTTAGACCAGAATTTTTAAACCGTCTAGATGAAATAGTATTTTATAAGCCATTACAAAAAAATGAAGTATCAAAAATTTTGGATTTATTGATAAAAGATCTTGAAAAAAGACTTGAGGACAAGCATATCACATTAGAATTAACACAAAATGCAAAAGATTATCTAATAGATAATGGATATGATCAAGTTTATGGTGCAAGACCACTTAAAAGATTTGTGACAAAAAAACTAGAAACACTAATTGCAGAAAATATTTTGAAACAAGAAATTTTACCTTCAAGCAAAGTGGTTGTCGATTGCAAAAATGATAATTTAGTAATTAAAAAGTAAGGTCTGTTATATAATCTGTTTTAGAAATTAATATATACATAAAAGGTTGAAAAAGAATTAAATTTTTAATTCTTTTTCAATCAGACTTAGTTTTTAGAAAGGAAATAATGACAAAAATGATAGATATAATAAAAGCAAAGAAAGCATTTGCAGAATATGTTAAAAATTATGATATAAAAAATGATAAAATAAGACTAAAAGTTGAGCATATAGAAAGAGTATCTCAAGTGGCTAAAAAATTAGCAACAAAATTAGAGTTAGAAGATGAAGATATAAAATTAGCAGAATTAATAGGTTTACTACATGATATTGGAAGATTTGAACAATTAAAACAATATAATACTTTTGTAGACAGAAATAGTATAAATCATGGAGAATTTGGAGTACATGTTTTATTTAATAAGAAAGATGGAATTATAAGAAACTTTATAGATGATAAGCAATATGATGAAATAATAAAAAAATCGATATTTAATCACAATAAAGATGCAGTAGATATCCCAGATGATTTAACACCTAGAGAATTATTACATACAAAAATAATAAGAGATAGTGATAAAATTGATATATTAAACTTACTAACATTTGAGAAAAAGGAAACTGCTTGGGAAAAACCGGATTTATCAGATGATATTATTAGTGATGAAATATATAAAGAATTTATGGAACAAAATAGAATAAATTATGGAGTTAGAAAGTCAAGTGCTGATATTTTGGTTAGCCATCTTGCTTTTGTATTTGATTTTAATTTTCCAGAGAGTTTGAAATTAGTTAAAGAAAGAAACTATTTTGAAAAAATATATAACAGATTTGAATTTAATAATAAGGATACAATGGAAAAATATAAAAATATATATAAAAAACTGGTTGAACACATTGATAATGTATTGGAAAATGGTAGTATATAAAATGTACAGGATATGAAAGATAAAAAATAATCACAATTTTTCAACAAGATTTGTGACTTGAGAAAGGAATGAAATTAAATTAAATGATTGTCTTAGAAAATGCTAAAAAGGAATTTGAAAAGTACATAAGCAATTATGATTTAAATAATCCTGAAATTAAAAGGAAAGTAGGGCATAGTTTTAGAGTATCAAAAATAAGTGAAAAAATAGCTAGGAGTTTGCATTTGAATGATGAAGAGGTAGAACTTGCAACTTTGATTGGACTTTTGCATGATATTGGAATATTCGAGCAACAAACTAAATATAGAACTTATGATGATATAAGCAGTATAGACCATGGAAAATTAGGAGTGGAAATTTTAGAAGAGAATAACTATGTGAGAAACTATATAAAAGACGATAAATATGATAATATAATTAAAATTTCAATTTATAATCATAACAAATATGATATAGAAAAAGGATTAGATGACAAGACTTTAACATTTTGTAAAATAATAAGAGATAGTGATAAATTAGATATACTTTATGAAGCAATAGAAATTTTTTGGGAGAAAAATGTTAAAATTACAGATGATATTACCAAAAAAGTTTTAGAAGATTTTAAAGACGGAAGACAAATATTAAATCAAGATAAGAAAACACAATTAGATAGAGTAATTTCAATAATTTCATTTATTTTTGATATTTATTATCAAGAAAGTTTTAAAATAATAGAAAAAAATGACTATATAAACAAAATTATAAACAAATTTGAAATAGAAGATAAACATATAAAAGAACAATTTGAAAAGGTACGAAGTATAGCAAATAATTATATTGAAGATAAAATAAAAAATATGAAATGAAGGTATGACAATATATGGGCAAAAGTTTATTAATTACAGAAAAGCCATCTGTTGCGATGGAATTTGCAAAGGCACTAAAAATTGCAACAAATAGAAAAAATGGATATCTAGAGTCAGATAAATGGATAATAACATGGTGTGTAGGACATTTAGTAACAATGAGCTATCCAGAAAAATATGATGAAAAATTGAAGTTCTGGAGATTAGATACATTACCATTTATACCAGAAGAATGGAAATATGAGATAATTCCGAATGTTGCTAATCAATTTAATATAGTAAAAGAATTATTACAAAGAGAAGATATAGATGTAATATATAATGCTGGAGACTCTGGACGTGAAGGAGAATATATACAAAGGCTTGTATTTATGATGGCAAAACCAAATCCAAAAGCACAAATCAAAAGAGTGTGGATAGATTCACAAACAGAAGAAGAAATATTAAGAGGAATTAAAGAAGCAAAACCACTTTCAGAATATGATAGTTTATCAGATAGTGCATATTTGAGGGCAAAAGAGGACTACTTAATTGGAATTAATTTTTCAAGATTACTTTCAATTATTTATGGAAGAAGATTGGCTCAAAGCTTACAAGAAGATAAAGCTTCAATTTCAGTTGGTAGAGTTATGACTTGCGTTTTAGGAATGATAGTTTCAAGAGAAAGAGAAATAAGAAACTTTGTAAAAACAAAATATTATAAAATAGTTGGAGAATTTGGAGAAAGCAATTCATCCTTTAAAGCAGAATGGAAAGTAAATGAAAAATCAAAATATTTTGAATCTCCAAAACTATATAATGAAACAGGATTTAAAAAAGAATCTGATAGTAAGGAATTTATTTCACTATTAGCAGGAAAAAATGCAGTAATAAGTAGTTTAAAAAAATCTAAGCAAAAGGAAAATCCACCATTATTATTTAACTTAGCGGAAATACAAAATGAATGTACAAAAAGATTTAAAATAAAACCAGATGAGACACTAGATGTAATCCAAAATTTATATGAAAAAAAATTAGTAACATATCCAAGAACAGATGCAAGAGTTCTTTCAACTGCTGTTGCAAAAGAAATTACAAAAAATTTAAATGGAATTGCAAGAGGTATGAAAGATGAAGAAATTCAAGGGTATATAAAGAAAATGGTTGATGAAAAATATTCAACAAATATTTTAAAAACAAAGTATGTTAATGATAGTAAAATAACTGACCATTATGCAATAATACCAACAGGACAAGGATATGAAAATTTTAATCAACTACCAGATTTACAAAAACAAATATATAAGGTGATAGTAAAAAGATTTTTAGCAATTTTTTATCCACCTGCAGAATATAGTAAAGTGCAAGTAACAGTAGATATTGAAATGGATGAAGAAAAGAAAAATATCGAAAACTTTTATGCAAGTGGGAAAGTATGTATAAATCAAGGGTATCTAGAAATTTTAAAGCCTCAGGATAAAAATAAGAAAGAAATAGGTAAATCTAATATAAATAAAAGTAATAATGAAAATAAAATATCGGATAATTCCACAGCAAATGAAAAAAATGTGGAAAAAGAAGATGAAAATAGTAGTTTAGAAATATTAAAAAATCTGAAAAAAGGACAGAAAATAGAGATACAGAACTTTGAAATAAAAGAAGCGGAAACATCTCCTCCAAGTAGATATAATTCAGGGTCACTTATTCTTGCTATGGAAAATGCCGGAAAATTAATAGAAGACGAAGAATTAAGAGAGCAAATAAAAGGTGCAGGAATTGGTACAAGTGCAACAAGAGGAGGAATTATTGAGAAACTAGAAAAAATTAGATATATTGAAATAAACAAAAAGACACAGATAGTAACTCCAACTGATAAAGGTGAAAAGATTTATGACATTGTAAAGCAATCAATGCCTGATATGTTAAATCCTAAACTTACTGCTAGTTGGGAAAAAGGTTTAGACATGGTGGCTAAAAAAGAAATTGAGCCAGATGAATTTATGACAAAATTGAAAAAATATATAAATTCTAAATTTGATAAGTTAGTAGTAAAAATGTAACAGTAAAAGCACTTTAAAGAAAGTAATTAACTATTCTTAAGAGTGCTTTTACCGACTAATCACGTGAGTAGAGGAGAAAATTGTCTCCATTTATGTTGCATTTCCGTAAAAACGCAACAAATGAATTCAAATTGTTAAAGCTCTGCTCGTTCTCCCCTATTACTCGAGCATAGATTGTCTCCCCACTGGCGAGCATATCTGTTGCTTCATTTACAGATAGCTCTAAACCACCATCAGGAACTTTAAAATTTTTAATGTCTTCCTGTTCATAGCCATAAAACTGGCATTTCTGAACAGAAGAAAGTTTTAAAAAGTTTTGTAGTTCCCTTTCAGATTTCACAGGTTTTAGTGAGTCCCGCGAAACCTCACATTTTGGAAAAAATCCGTGCTTGAGTTGGCCTAAAGCCTCGTTTACTGTGATTTTTTTCATAGTATTTTCCTCCAATCTTGGAAAACAATGAACTTGTGACAAAAAGATTATACAATATTTTACATAAAATGTCAACAAATCATTTTGAATTATAATTATGAAATTTAAATATTTAAATGTGAAAGACTAAAAAGAAAAAGCTGTACATAAGATGTACAGCTCAATCATCATTATTTGTTGCCTAACAGACGCTCTTTAGAGGTCTGACAGAATGCACATACATTTTTTACAGCACCTTCTTTAGTTCTCTGCTGTCCAGTGCATTTTTTCTCGTTTCCAAGAGGGCATTTTTCTGATGATTTAAAAGCCATATATGGCTCCCTTCTGCTCCTACATTTAAAGGAGACTTACTTGCTAGATTAACTAGTTACAATTATATTGTACCAAATTTCTAGCGAAAAGTCAATTTATGTAAATATTTAAAAACTAGAAAAAGCATATGAAATATGTT
>CALXKC010000040.1 GCA_944388775.1 uncultured Clostridia bacterium
AATAAGATAACAATTATACATTTCTAATTGAGATATAAGTTCTTCTAAATCACGAACTGAACGAGTAATTCTATCTAGCTTATATGCAACAATATAATTAATTTTACCTTTCTTCATATCTGCTAACATTTCTTGAAAGCTAGGTCGATGTTCCATATCTTTTGCACTTATTCCAGCATCTTCATATACATTAAATACTTCATATTCTTTAAATTTACAAAGTTGTAATAACTTTTCCTTTTGTTCTGCCAAACTAAAACCGTTCTCTTGCTTGATCTTCTGTACTTACTCTAATATAAATACCTGCAATTTTCTTTTCTTCTTTCATATATAAATCTCTCCTTTCACTTCTGAATGGAAAGGCACACCAAAAAAATGTCTTGACATTTTTTTGTGCCCGATTTGAGTTTTCGACCAAAGGGAGAAAATCTCAAAGGGCATAGCGATTATAGCTGTTTTTTATATTCAATGAAATTGAATATAAAAAACACTCTAAAATTAAAGTAGCCTTTCTATGTAGTCTTTTAACTGAGATAAAGGGTATTTATACCTTAAATCTCCCACATAAAAGTAATCGTGTTCATTAAAGAATAAAAATAACTTATCTTTAATGATTACTTTATGTGGTTCTACATACGCTAAGTTTGTGTGTTCTATAATTCTTAACCAACCTTCATATATCCTTATGTGTTCAAGTTTTATAGAATTCAAACTACAAGCCCATTCAATTTTAGAGAGTAATTCTTCTCGTATTTTGTTTTTCTTTTTTACAATTCTAATCATACCACACCATCCTTCCTTTTTCAAGTTAAAGGCGACAAAAAAATCAACCTTTTACAGTTGATTTATCAATAATTTCGTATGGTGCGACGATTTTACTTAATGGAGCAGGTAGTGGGAATCGAACCCACGTTATCAGCTTGGAAGGCTGAGGTTCTACCATTGAACTACACCTGCATATTAAATTACAATTGTCAGGATTGTTGGAGCAGGTAGTGGGAATCGAACCCACGTCATCAGCTTGGAAGGCTGAGGTTCTACCATTGAACTACACCTGCAATACTCTCCTCCTGACAATTATAGATTATAAAGGTTTTTTTATATTTTGTCAATACCTAATTTAAATTTTTTTACAAACCCATAAATATTTTTATTTTAACGTATCCAAAAGTAAACAAAATGTCTCATAAAGAAACGTCCCAAATGAGACATTAAATTCTTACCCAAATTGATGCAGATTTTCCTTTTACTTTAAAAGTTCCGCATCCTTCTTGGTCTATTTCCACAATTTCTTCACAATTGGCTAATGCGTCTACAAACTTCTCTCCTATTAAGTCTTTTCCAATATACATTCTTTTTTCTCCATCAAAACTATTTGATATAACAACTGCTATTCCAGATTGTAGATGTTCATTATCCCCTTCTCTTGTCCAACCAATATAATCTGGATGGTCAAAGTAGTCATGTTGCACACCATATGCTTTTTCTTTTCTTATTTCTAATATAGTTTTTAACTCTTCTACCGGTGGTATATTATCATGTGGTATACCATAGAAATCTCCATAGAAAATACATGGATATCCTTCGTCTCTTAATAAGATAATGCTATATGCTGCTGGTTTAAACCAGTCTTGTATAAAACTTTGCAAACTTTGTCCTGGTTGTGTATCATGATTATCTACAAAGGTTACTGCTTTACTTGGATTTTCTTTTACTAATGTTCCTTCTAATATTTTTGACATATCATAATTTTCATCTTTTGATGCTGATTCTAAATGATAATGTAGTGGTACATCAAATAATGATATTTCTCCTTCTGTTTCTGTTATATATCTATGTAGTTTTGAAATATCTCCACTCCAGTATTCTCCAACTGTAAATAATTCATCTCCAGATTCTTTTCTTAATTCTTTAATCCAATTTTTATAAAAGTTTGCGTCAATATGTTTTACTGCATCTAATCTGAAGCCATCGACTTTCGTTGTTTCTAAATACCATTTTCCCCATTTTGTGCACTCTTCCACAACTTCTGGATTTTTAAAGTCTAAATCTGCTCCCATTAAATAATCATAGTTCCCATATTCCTCATCAACTGCAGCACTCCAATCTTTATCTTTAAATTTAAAGATTGCATGTTCTTTTGTTTTTTCATTATAATCTATACCGTCAAAATCTGTCCAATTCCATTCAAAATCTGAATATTTATGATTTCTTCCTGGAAATGTAAATTTAGTTGCAACTCTAACAACTTCTTGATTTGCTACTGGTTTATTATGATCACCCCAATCAATTTTTGTCGCCGGTATTGTTTGAAGGTAATCTGCTCCCATTTTGTGATTTAAAACTATGTCCGCATAACTTTCAATTCCTGCTTGTTTTAACGACATTATGCAATTTAAATATTCGTCCTTTGAACCATATTTAGTTTTTATTGTCCCTTTTTGGTCGAATTCTCCTAAATCATATACATCATATACTGCGTAACCTACTTCATCTTTTCCTCCCATTCCTTTATATGCCGGTGGAAGCCATAAAGCTGTTATTCCTAAGTCTGCTAATTTTTCTGTTTCTTTTGTTATATCATTCCATAGATTTTGTTTGCAATCCATATACCATTCAAAATATTGCATTATTATTCCATTTATTTTTTTCATTTTTACTCCATCTTTCTTCTACTTATTTTATAGCTTTCTTATATCATTATTTTAATTGTTTTTCAAGTGTCGTACCGGGGACGTTTCTCATGCGACATTTTGTCCTAGAAGGAAACGTCCTAGATAGAAACATAAAAAAGGTGCTATGTTTTTTGTAGCACCCTCTCGCATATATTGCTATATGCTTTCTTTTCTTTTAATACGATTATTTTGTTCGTCCTGTACAATTTTGCGTAAAAGATTATATACTTTAATATTATCTTTCATAAAAATATTAGTTTTTCTTCCCCAAAATTGTACTTGTGTAGGATAAAGTTCTATTATTCCATCCTGCTCTTGTAAACGAATACCATAAACATTAAAAATCCATGCTTTTAATATTTCTAGTTCCATTTTATCATCAGGATGTCTTGCCAGTTTTTCTATTTCAGAAATTTCTTTTATCAGCCTTTCTTTAGAAATATTTACTGACTTTTCAGTTTTTTCATCACTTAACTTTACTTCCCCTTCAATCCGACCAACAATTTCAATCATATTATTTACCTCCGTTTTTTTATTTGTTTCTATATCTAGAAACTTAATGCAAATAAACATTTATTAGTGTACCACTTTATGTTTACATTTTCAACTATTTGACAAAAATTTATTTTGTATTTATAATACTTTAGATGAAAGGATACGATTTTATGGAAGAAATAATAGAACCTATTTTTGAAAGAAAAATTAATTATTATGAAACAGATGGAATGGGAATTGTTCATCATTCTAATTATATAAGGTATTTGGAAGAAGCAAGATGCTATTGGCTTGAACAATATGATATGCCATATTCTGCTTTTGAAAAACAAGGTATTAATATTCCAGTTTTAGCTGTTAATTGTGAGTATAAACATCATGTAACTTTTGATGATACAATACAAATTAAAGTTTTTGTTAAAGAATATAATGGTGTTCGTATGACTATTGGTTATGATGTACGTGATAAAAAGACTGGTAAACCTGTGATTATAGCTGAAACTAAACATTGCTTTACTGATAGAAATTTAAGGGCTGTTAATTTGAAAAAACATTTACCAGAATTTGATGAAAAATTTAGAAATTTAAAAAACAGGGATTAGGGGACGGTCCTCAAAATCCCTGTTTCTATTTTTCTAGTAACCAATCTATTATATTTTTATGGATAATTCCATTTCTTGATAAGTCTTTTTTATCTAATGAAAGAACATATTTAGGTACATCATCATTTATTCCGTTATAAGCACCAAATTCTCTTTCTATTACACTTTCATTCTCTAATGAATATGCAACTTGAAAATATGCTTTTTCATCTGTTTTTGTTGCAATAAAATCAATTTCTCCTTTTCTTGTTTTTCCTATATAAACATCATAACCTCTTTCTAGAAGCTCATTATATACAACATTTTCAATCGCAAAACATTTATTTATTTCAAAGTTGTTATTTTTTATTTGTGCTATCCCTAAATCTGTCATATAGTATTTGTTTAATGTTTTTAAAATAGCTTTTCCATGAATATCATATCTATAAATCTTTTTGATTATTAAAGCTTTACACAATGCATCTAAATACACATATAAGGTTTCAGTAGATATTGATTTTCCTTCGCTTTTCAAATATTTTATAATATTTTCTGCTGAAAATTCTCTGCCTGTTGTATCAACAACATATTTTAGTAGTAAATTAAACAAAACTATATCTTTTAGTCCTAATCTTTCTACTACATCTCTTAGTATAATTGAGTCAAATACACTATGAAGATAATCTTTTATATTGTTTTCATCTGTAAATTGAGTTCTGTTAGGTAATCCTCCCCATTTTACAAAATCCCAAAATGTTTCTTCACTTTTAGCATCTTTTTTTGTTAATTCTGTAAATTCTTTATAACTTAGAGGATATATATTAAACAATACATATCTTCCCGATAAAACTGTTGAAAGTTCATTTGATAACAGTTTACTATTTGAACCAGTTATAAATATGCTTATATTTTTTAAAGATGCTCTTAAAGAGTTTACTACTGTTTCGAATTTATCTACTCTTTGAATTTCATCTAAGAATATGTAATACATCTTATTATCTTTAATATTATCTTTGATATATTTATTTAATTTTTTATAGTCTTGTAGTTCTTCATATTCAATTAATTCAAAGTTAATATATATTATATGATTTTCTTCTACACCCTTTTCTTTTATCTCATCTACTATCTGATTTAATATTACTGATTTTCCACATCTTCTTATTCCTACAAGAATTTTGACTAAATCAGAATCATAGAAGCCTCTAATTCTTGATAAATATACTTCTCTTTTTAACATTTTCATCACCTATATTAATTATAGTGCTTTGCTTTCTTTTTGTCAAGTTATTTCTCTTTTTCGAAATAAATTCAAAAAAAGATAGGAAAATTTCACATTTCCTACCTTATAGGGATTTAATTAAAATATCTTTTTAATAATCCTTCAAACCCTTTTCCATGACGAGCTTCGTCTTTGCACATTTCATGTACTGTGTCATGAATTGCATCATATCCAAGTTCTTTTGCTCTTGTTGCTATTGCCTTTTTACCTTCACATGCTCCATGTTCTGCTTCTGCTCTTAACATTACATTTTTCTTTGTATCAGGATATACTATTTCTCCTAATAATTCTGCAAATTTAGCAGCATGTTCTGCTTCTTCAAATGCATATCTTTTAAATGCTTCTGCAATTTCTGGATATCCTTCTCTATCTGCTTGTCTACTCATTGCTAAGTACATTCCTACTTCTGTACATTCTCCATTGAAATTGTCTCTTAATCCTTTTACTATTTCTTCATCTAATCCTTGAGCTACTCCAATTCTGTGTTCATCTGCGTATTGTTTTGCTCCTTCACTTTCTTGTCTTTCAACAAATGCTTCTTTTCCTGCTCCACATTGTGGGCATCTTTCTGGTGCTTCTTCTCCAAAGTGGATGTATCCACATACTTTACATACATATGCTTTCATGTTTGTTCCTCCTTCAATTTTTTGTTTTTAAACTAGATGTATATTAGCATATTTTTTTAAAGTTGTCAAAAAATTCAAAAAACCCTTTAAATTTCTAAAAATCTATGATAAAATACAGTAGATTTTAAAAGAATTTGTCTAAAGATGAAATGGAGGAAAAGGTTATGGAATTAAACAGATGTAGTAGATGTGGGAGTTTTTATGTATCAGAAGGGAATGTATGCCCTAAATGTAGTCGAAAAGATGGTTTAGAATTTTCTACATTTAAACAATATGTAACAGAAAATGGATTTGAACAATCTTTAGATACTATTTCTGGAGAAACTGGTATTTCAGTAAAAAACTTAAATCGATATTTAGGTTATCAAGAAATCCAAAATTTACAAAATAGTTTTAATGGTAATCAAAAAAATTTAAATGGTAAAACAATGTTATAATTTAGATGACGGAAGGAATGAATTTGATGGAAAATGTTTTTAATATATTAGAAGAAAGAGGATACATTGAACAAATGACACATCCTCAAGAAATGAAGGAATTATTTAGCAAGAAATGCGTTCCTTTTTATATAGGAATAGACCCAACAGCAGATAGCTTACATGTTGGACATTTTGTTTCACTAATGGTTGCAAGCCATATGCAAAAATGTGGTCATAAACCTATCATATTGGTTGGTGGAGCAACTGCTTTTATTGGTGACCCTTCATTTAAGAATGATATGAGAAAAATGTTATCACCTGAAGAAATTAACCACAATGTAGAATGTATTAAAAAACAAGTTGAAAAATTTGTTAGTTTTGATGGTGATAATGGAGCTATTATTGTTAATAATGCTGATTGGTTATTAGATTTAAAATTTGTTGAATTTGTACGTGAAATTGGTAGTTTATTTTCAGTTAATAAAATGCTAGCTGCAGAATGTTATAAGCAAAGAATGGAAACTGGTTTAACATTTTTTGAAATGAGCTATATGTTAATGCAATCATATGATTTTCTACATTTATATGAAACTTATGGATGTAAATTACAAATGGGTGGAAATGACCAATGGTCTAATATCATTGGTGGAGTTGATTTAATTAGAAAAATTGGAAAAGATGATTCATATGGTTTAACCTTTAAACTTCTTACAACTAAAGAAGGTAAAAAAATGGGTAAAACTGAAAAAGGTGCTTTATGGCTAAGCCCTGATAAAACTTCACCTTATGAATTTTATCAATATTGGAGAAATATTGAAGATGATAGTGTTGAGACTGTTTTAAAAATGCTTACATTTTTACCAGTTGAAAAAATTAAAGAATTAACTGCTTATAAAGATGAAAGAATGAATGAAGCTAAAAAAGTTGCTGCTTTTGAAATCACTAAATTAATTCATGGTGAAGAAGAAGCTAAAAAAGCTGAAGAAGCATCAAATGCATTATTTAGTGGTCAAGGTAGCTTAGATAATATGCCAACTGTAAATCTTGAAAGTTCAGATATTTCTTTATTAGATGCCATTATTCTAACAGGTATTGCACCTTCTAAAGGTCAAGCTAGAACTTTAATTACTCAAGGTGGAATCTCTTTAAATGATGAGAAAATTTCTGATGTAAATTATAAATTGTCAGACAGTGATTTTAAAGATGGTTATGCTATTTTGAAAAAAGGTAAAAAAGTATTTTATAAATTAAACAGGAATTAATTGATGGGATTAAAAATCCCTGTTTTTTATTCTTAAAGGTCCGTCCCTAAATCCCTAAAATCAGGGATTTTTAGGACCGTCCCCTAATCCCTGTTATCTACTTCTTTGTACTATTTCTACTATATCAGCGATGTATTCTCCTATAATTGGAATATTTAATGTCACTATTTTTTGCAAAATAATAACTAAAATAGCAGTAATGATTGTTACCCCTATTCCTATTCCTACACCTCTAGAAATTCCTGCAAAGAAATTTCTAATAAACATTTCTTTTTTATTTCCTAATAAATAACTTAATTCTACAAAATTTCCTTCTTGCATAATTTTATTTAATTCGCTTATTGCTTGTTCTAACAAGTTTATTTTTTTCTTTTTTACAAACATAAAAACCACCTTTAATATTTCTTATATTATGGTGGTTTTTTTAGCAATTTTTATTCATTACCATTTATAAAATTATTTATTGTTTCACTTAAACTTCCACTATTTGTAGACGTTTCATTTTGAGCTGTAATATTTTCTGATATGCTATTGTTTTGAGTTTGATTACTTGATGTTGCATTAAGTTCTTCTTGTTTTTGGTCTTCTTCTGCTTTTAATTCTTCTAGTGAATTAATTAATTCTTGTAATCTTTTCAAATCACTACCCATTAATTCCCAATCATTGCTGTTGTTTGACTCTGTTAAATTATCATTTGCTTTTATAATTGCATCTATTAATCCATCTATATCTTCAGTATTTTCTACTTCAATATCAACAGCATACTGTGAAAGTAGATTTTGTAATGCTTTAGATAATGTGTCTCCTATTGCCACTTTATTTCCAGATGCTACTACAACTTTTTTAAGTAGTGGTATTTCTGATTCATTTAACATTGTTTGATAAATTGGTTCTACATATAGTAAAGTGTTATTTATTGGAACAATTATCATTTGCTTTGTTAATCTTGTTCCTGTTGTGTTAAGTGATTCTAATTCTGCAGAAATTGCTTCATCTTCTTCTATTTGTTGGTCTAATTGCATTGGTCCAACTATATTACTATCTGCTGAGAATTTATATAATTTTAATTTATTTGAACTTCCATCTGTTGTTCCTACTAAATATGAAATTATATTTTGTTTTTCATCTGGTGTATAAACTTGAATTAGTCCTAATTCTTCATTTCCATCATCATTTACCATCGTGTAATATGAATCCATATATGTTCCTGTTGATCTTGTATTTCTTACACTATTGTATTTTGCTATATCCCATAAGTCGTCTGCTCTATATAATACATCTGGTTTTACATTATGATATACTTTTAAAACTTCTGCTTGTACATCATATAAAAATTGTGGATATACTAAATGTTCTTGTATGTCTTGTGGTATTTCTTCTTCTAAATCTACAAATAGTGTTGGATAGATATTTCTATATGCCATTGCAATTGGATCTGTTCTATCTGTTATATAGAATGAAATTGTTCCGTCATATGCATCTACTAATACTTTTACAGAGTTTCTAATGTAATTTATATTTTCATGGATTCCATCATGCTCAATTGTTGTATATTGTGAATATGGATAACTGCTTGATACTGTGTATGCATCTATTACCCAAACTATTCTACCATCATCTGTTACTACTGTATATGGATTTTCATCATATATTAGATATGGTAATGCTTTTTTTGCTCTTGCAATTATTTGTCTGTTTATTAATATTTTACTATCATCACTTATTTCATTTGAGAATGCTAAATTTAAATCTCCTTTTGTGATTCCTAATACTAATCTATCTAAAAAGTTTAATTGTAACCCAGCTTGTCCTTTATATGTTGATGTATGGTCTGTTCCGTAGGCATCTGTATAGTCATATTCTTGTATATTTTTTGCATTTGTTGCAATTATATCATTAGTCTCTAATCCAAAATATATACGTGGTTCAGATATATTTATTGTTTCATCACTACCTGAAATTTCTTTTTGAACATATTGTACATTTCCTGTTTCTGTACTTTGTGACGCTGAAGCTATGATTAGCCCCATTCCATGTGTATATTCATATGTTTTGTTTGTATATGTTCTTCCTGAACTTGTAATTTCTCTTGGTGCTATATATACTGTCTGTAGCTGTCCATTTATTTCATAATTTGCAAGGTTTGCATTTCTATATGAGAAATATCCTGTTTCTGTTTGGTTATCTTGTACTGTTTTTAATACTGCATCTTGCGTTATTATTGGAATATTATTTATTATGTTTTGATTTTCTTCTACTTCTTCTTCTGTTACTGTTCCTGAATTTTCAAGGTTTTCTTCTTCTATTTCAATATTGTATGCACTTTTTGTATTATTTATATTTTCAGCAATATAATTTTTTTCTTTATCCAATTCATTAGTATTTACAAATATCAAATCAAATACTACCATTGCTAAAAATAGTATAACTAAATATCCTGGTATTACTGCTAAATTTTTTAATACTTTGCTTGTTTTTTCTGCTTTAAATGCTTTTAATGCTCTATATACAAATATTACTATGATAAATGCGAATATTATATATCCCCATAATTTTATTGTAGATTCTGTTATTCCTGCTCCTATAATATCGATGTCATCATTTACTGTTAAGATTTTTCCTTGCATTATGTTTTGTGTATTTATTATTGTCATTAATGCTATTCCTACTGCAAGTAGCATGATATTTCTAAGTAGTTTTTTCATAAATAGACTTTTTTTGAACATTTTTCCATCTATTCCATCAAAATACATATTAAATACTATGACGTAATATAATGCCATATATAATGTTAACCCTATAACAAATGATATGAAGTATATTAGCATTGTATCAATTATTGGTTTTACAAACATATAATATGAAATATCTAAATTAAATATTGGGTCTTGTATTCCAAATGATGTACTATTCATTACTAACATTATTTTTTGCATTAATACTGCTGAAGCTATTATACTTACAATTGCAGAGATTACTAATGCTAATGATTTGTTTGGTAATTTTGGCATTTTTTTGTTTTCTTTTTCAAAGAAAGGTTTTAATCCTTTTTTTATTCCTCTATTTGTCATATAGATTATAAAATATACTATTACAAAGTTTATTGCCATTATTGTATATCTATAAATTAGGTTTGTATAAAAGATTTGTATGTATTGTTCTCCTAATTCTTGATATTCTAAGTAACTTCCACGTAATTGTATGTAACTGATTACTGCAAATATAGCAATAAAAAGTAATACTAATAACATTCTTGTTTTACTTTTACCTTTTCTATTTCTTTCTTTAGTCTCTCTTGTATTTCCAGTTTCTAATATAGTTTCAACTTTTTCATTTGCTTGAGTATTGGTAGTGTTTTTTTGATTTTTTTCCTCGCTCACTCTTCTTCCTCCTCTTTTTTACATAGCTATTTTAGTATCTAAGTGACTCATATAATTGCTTTTGCAAATTCTTCTGGATTGAAGATTTCCATGTCATCTATTTGTTCTCCTACACCAATAAACTTGACTGGTATATTATTTTCTTCTACGATTCCTATAACAACTCCACCTTTTGCTGTTCCATCAAGTTTTGTCAATACAAGTCCTGTAATGTCTGCTTCTTCTTTAAATGCTTTTACTTGTGATATTGCATTTTGTCCAGTAGTTCCGTCAATTACTAATAATACTTCTTCATCACAATCTGACATTTCTTTTTGGATTACTTTTTGAATTTTTCTTAATTCATCCATTAAATATTTTTTGTTGTGTAATCTTCCTGCTGTATCAACAATTAGAACATCTGCATTTTTTTCTTTTGTTATTTTTATTGCATCATATACAACAGATGCTGGGTCAACTCCTTCTTCTCTTTTTACAATGTCTGCTCCTGCTCTATTAGCCCAGATTTCAAGTTGTTCTACTGCTGCTGCACGGAATGTATCTGCTGCTGCTATTACTACTTGTTTTCCGTCTTTTGCTAATCTGTTTGCTATTTTTCCTATTGATGTTGTTTTTCCTACTCCATTTACGCCAACAACTAATATTACTGATGGTTTTGTGTTTAGTTTTAGTCCTCTATCTACTTTTGATAGTATTTGTATTATTTCTTCTCTTAGTGCTTGTTTTATTTCTTCTTCATCTTGTATTTTTTCTTTTTTTACTCTTTGTCTTAAATTATTCATTATTTTTATTGATGTATCCATTCCTATGTCTGACATTATTAATACTTCTTCTAGTTCGTCTAAAAAGTCTTCATCTACTTTTTTGAAACTTTTGAATACATTGCTTATTTTTTCATCAAATGATGTTTTTGTTTTGCTCATTCCTTGTTTTAGTTTTTCAAAAAATCCCATACACAATCATTCCTTCCTAATGTATGGGTATTATATCATATTTATTGTCCTTCGGCAAGGGACAAATCTAACATAAGTAAAAAGCCTTAGATTTCTATAACTAAGGCTTTTTATTAAATTACCATTCTTTCTTAGAATTTATCAATTCAGAAATATATCCTATTAAACAATAAGGTGCTAAAATAAATGCATATAATAAAACATAAACTATAAAGGCTAATATACTTCTTCTTTCCAATTTACATTCAATTTCTTTTAACATATTTTTTCTTTTAATTTCAATAACTAGGCAAAGTATCATTCCAAGAAGAATGACAAGTAGAGTTAACCAACCAATTAATAATGGATTACCAAATGCTAATAAAATTAGTCCAAGTGGTATAAAAATAAGAAGTGCAAGGTCTATAAAAGGGAAAAATACGTTTAAACACATTAGGAATTTTGATTTGAAGTTAAGCTTTTTAGAAGTTATGATTTTCACTCTTTTAAAAGCTTCTATCATACCTCTAGCCCATCTTTTTCTTTGATGTCCCAATTTCTTAAAGGTTTCAGGAACTTCTGTAAAGGCAATTGCATTTTTTGCAAAATTAGTTTCATATCCTTTGCTTAATAATTCCCAAGTTAAAACAATATCTTCTCCTACGCAGTTTTGCCATCCTCCTACTTGTTTTAAAATCTCGGTTTTGTAAGCACTAAATGCACCTTGTGCAACTAAAGTAGAATTGTAGTTTCCTTGATATAGTTTTACACCAAATATTCCTAAAGTATAGTCCCATTCTTGTAATTTTGTAATAAAACTTCTTTTATTATTTTTAGCAAATATACATCCAGCTACTGCTGCTGTTTTTTTGTTTGAATTTAATAATTTATGCATAATATTTCTAACTGCTAACGGATGAAGAACAGTGTCACTATCTACTGTAATGGTATATTCTGTTTTTACATGTTCTAATCCCTCATTTAATGCATATGCTTTTCCTTTATGCTCTGATTCTATTATTGTTATTTCTGGACCTAGTTTCATAGATTTTAATAGTTCTAATGAACCATCAGTTGAGCCATCATCTATTATATTAATATAGATTTTTCCACAATATTTTTGCTTTTTAATGGATTCTATTGTTTCTTTAATTGATTTTTTTGCATTATACATTGGTATTAATATTGTAACATCTTCTTCTTTTTTCTTATTTGTCTTCTTTTCTTTTTTATTCCACAATAGGTTAATTAGCATAAATATATAGATAAAGCCTGGTATCAGTGCTATGAAGAGTACTAGATATATTGATAGAAAATATCCAAAATAACAAGCTATATCATTTATCCAACTAATATTAATAAAAATTGCACAAATCAAATACACAAATGATAGCATAGTTGATATTAAAAACATTGTTATCACCCCTATACTATCTAATGAATAGTATACATAAGAGGTGAATTAATTTGAAAAAAAATTTTTTGATTATTATATTAATTTTAGTTTTAATAATTGTGACAGTATTGGCTATTTTGCCTAAGACTAAAAAAAGTAATAATGCTAATGTGAAAATTCCAATATTACTTTATCACGATTTTGTAGCAACAGTTCCTAATAGTGACCCAGATAATTTTAACTATATTAATACTCCTCAAAGTTTTGAGGAAAATATTAAGGTTCTTTTAGAAAATGGTTATACTTTTATTTCTTTCCAAGAATTAAATGCTGCAATTAATGGAAAAATGTCTCTGCCTGAAAAGCCTATCTTAATTAATTTTGATGATGGGTATTATAGCAATTATGAATATGTTTTTCCTATCTTGAAAAAATATAATGTGAAGGCTTCTATTTTCGTGGTTACTGATAAAATAGGAAAAGAAGTTGATGGGAAAAGATATTTAAGCTGGGAGCAATGTAAAGAAATGAAAGACAGCGGACTTGTAGATATTTTTAGTCATAGTAAAAGACATGTGTTTTATGATAGACTTCCTGTTAGAATGATTCGTGATGATGTAGTTGAATCTTATAAAATTATAGAAGAAAATTTAGGAAATAAGGATTTGAAAGTTTTTGCTTACCCTTATGGTGCATATACTAAAGAAACAGTATGGGCTTTAAAGTTAAATGGTATTGATATGCAAGTGTATGATTTGGGCATGAACTATTCTAATGATTTTAATGCTGATTATATAAAAAGAATTAATATTCCTTGCGAGATGACAGGAACTGAAATTATTGAGGAAATAAATAATACGAATTAGTAACTAAATTTCATATTACCACAATTAGTAAACAAAGAATATTTTTTGATGTTGTTCTAAAAAACGTTCGTCTATCAAATGAAAGTCTTGACTTAATCGATGAACAAATAATTAAGTTTTTTACAAAATAAAAAGGAGAGTTGCTTGTGAACCCTCCAAAATCATTTTAGACTCCCGCATTACTACAAAAGTAGCAATGGGTCAAGTTAAATAAATTATAGCATAAGTTATTTAACTTGTCAAACTAAACTGACATTAATATTATATGAATGTTTATTAAAATTATGCATTATAATTTATAGCAATAAGTTTAAATATTTTACTCCCATAAAGCTCTAAAAATATTAATTTTCAAATAATTTTTGAATTTCGATGGAGTAATTTTTGGAGCGTTTAGGGAAGTTATTTGCGAAAAAATTGTGTAATTCTCAAAGTGTTCCTCTCACATTTTGCTCAAAAAAATATTTGACTAATCAACTGATAAACTTACTATAACATAAATTTAATAATTTTTTCAATAATTTTTCAAAAAATGTCCCCTT
>CALXKC010000041.1 GCA_944388775.1 uncultured Clostridia bacterium
AGAGAAGAAACTTTATTAGGATATTTAACTAAAGAAGATAGAAAACATACTATTAATTTTGATGAAATCTCTCAAAAGATTTTAAATAATATTCCTAAAAAAAATAGAAATTTTGTAAAGAAACAACTTTCTTTACTAGATTCAAATTTTACAGATTATATTACTTATTGGGTTGAAAAGTACTATAGAAATGGATTTTGTGATGGTATTGAATTAATTAGTGGTTGTATTGGTCAATAATTAAAATTAATCCAAAGTTTTTTCAAAATTTTGAGAAGACTTTGGATTTTTATGTATTCTTTTATTAATAATAATAATTTTAAATGATTATTTCTTTATTGCTTTTTTTTAGTTATAAAAATTTTGTTTTTGACTAATCGTGATTTTCGCTTTTCATTTACATTTTTAATAATTATCATAAATATTTAAACTTAATTTTTATAATTTATCTACATTAATTATTATACTGTTCTATTTGTGTCGCTTCTCCAGTTAATCTAATATCCCAGTCTAAACTTTCCTCTTGATTCAAATTTTCTAATTTTATCCTAATTGATACAATTCCATAATCAAACTCTTTTTTTGAATTCTTTATGTAACTTTCACTCGTGCAAAAGACATTAATTCCTTTTTCTATATATTTATCTAATAAGTTTTTATTTGGTGTTTTATCCTGCCCATTTACCTTAAATATAGTTGAAACAGCAATTCTATTAAGTTGTGACTGTGGAATAGACTTCAATAATGCATCTGATCTATCAGAACCATGATGTGGTATTTTATAAAAAATTATTCTTCTACATTTTTCAATATTAAGATTCATATCATTAATTATATTATTATATATATCACTAGTAAATAAAAAGCATACATCATTAACACTAATTAGCAAACATATACTCAGTTCATTTAAATTAATTTTTTTATTATTTCTAATATTATTAATTCTTTTTGAAATTGGTGATAAAACTTCAATTTTCAATTTTAATTTTTTTCCTTCTTCATCTACATATACATCATCTTGTAAAATTGAATATTGATTAACTTCTACATATTCTCCATCTCTGTTTTTTCCATTTTTATTTAATACTTTTATAGGCTTATACACACTTTTACACATATGCGTCATATATTTTTTTGCATCATAAATACCATTTGGTACTATTATTTTTGTATTTTTCTGAACATGATTCTTTAAAATTTTCTTTATTCCTATAGAGTGATCATCATGTGGATGAGTCCAACATACTAAATTAAATTTATCTATTCCTTCGTCTTTTAAAAATCTTTCATCAGCATTTCCATCAATTGATGCACTAAATATTATATAATCATTTTTTCTTATAATAAAAATTATTCCCTCCCCTTGAGGATTCCTTCCTATACAATGGATATCTATATATATTTGTTTAAGATTAACATCTTGAGGAACTTTTATCATTTCCATAGTCTAACTCTCTTCCCTAGTAAAACTTCTTTTTTGGCCATTTTTATAACATTATTAGCATTATTACATATAAACGGAATAGATTTATTTTTATTATTAACATTTCTTGAATTCATAGGTAGAATTTCATTATTGCTATTATTAGAAAAAAAATTAAGATTATCCATTTTTATTTATTCCTCCATATATATCATCTTGTACTTGTAAACTCTTATAATCCAAATTATTATTTTGTAAAATTTTATACAAGTTTTCAGTAATTATATTTGCATATTTTTCAAATAAATGATTATTAAGATTATTAACTTCTTTAATTACCATATCTGTTTCAACTTTTCTAACATAGCAATCAATATCCCAAACAAATCTATACATCTGAATCTGTTTCTTTTCTATCGTTCCTTTACCTTTTTTTAAATTCAAAACTATATTAGATGAATATTTAACATTATCAACATTTTTTTGAGTAATTGAATACTCGTCTAATATTTCATAATCTTCCTTTGGTATACTAATATTAAAATATTTTTTTATCGAACTGATATTTCCAACAAAAAGTTGATTCATTTTCCTAATACCCACCCTAGTAATTTTCAGTTCTTTTTCCGTACAAACTATAGTATCTATTATTTTTTTTAAATTTTCTAGATATTTTTCTATTTTTGAATATGTTAAGAAATTATTTTTTTCAAATATCACAAAGTATTCATTTATTACAAACTTATGGTTCTCATCTTGAGAAATATATTCATAATTTTTAGTTGTATTAATATTACTTTTAATTAATTCTTGAGTAAATAATGTTTCTGGATCCTCTATATTTATATTAACATTTCGAATATCAACTGTTTTAAAATTATATTTTTCCGGTGTTAATAATTCTTGAATTTTTTGTGCCATACTATCAATATCCTTTATTTTATAAAAATCAATTCTAATAATTTCATTGAATAATGTATTATTTGTAATTTCTCTATCCATAAAAACTCTCCCATCATTTCTTATTTAACTATTTTAACTATTTCATATTATAACAATACCATCTATCTAGATGTAATAATTATAATACAAAATTTTATTTTTATCATTTACATATTTTATTTCTAAGCAAATAAAATATTCTATTAATATTTGTATTTATATTTTTCCTCATCTTCAGCAACCATTGCAAAATTGTTGTCTTCATCAGAAATACCATACTTTATCTCATTGTTATCTTCATAATTTGAACTATTTATTCCAAAATATTTTTCAAAGAATTTCTTTATCTTTTCTATTATGGTTTGTTTCTTTTCGGCTCTGTTTCCTCCTCCAAATCTTCTCATAGGTGGTAATATCTTTTCTATATCTGTACCTGTTGTTTTAACTTCTCCATCTCTAAAAGAATTATCTAAAAACTTTCTTGTCGCTTCATCATTTAAGTTTTCTTCATTAATCAATTTCTCTAAATCTATTTCTTTTTGTTCTCTTACAAACTTAGCCCAATCAGTATATACATTTGTATCTGCATTGATTTTTGAAATAAATGCATCTATCAATTCTTTCTTTGAACGAAGTGCTAAACTTGATTTTATAGCTTTATCAATAGAACCTAATATTTCTTTATCTTCACAATTTGAATCATGATATTTAGCCACTAGCATTAATATATAATCTATATTTACCTCTACTTGTTTTACAAGTTCCATTTCAAATACTATATCTTCCTTAATGCTTTCCTCTTCTTCTGGTTTTGATTTATATTCTTCATATAAATCTGTATATGTTCCTAAATAGTCTTGAAAATCTCTTTCAGATAATATTTCATTTCCTGCAAATTTATCAAATGAAGATAAAATATTTCTAAGTCTTAAAATATTTCCCATTAGTACAATAAAATCTTTCTTATTTTGTTCTCCTATTATCTGCTCACCTAATGGATATTTTTGAAGAAGCATAGCTATTCTTTCTTCATAACCTATTTGTTTTTTACCTTTATCGTCTTCATATCCATAATAGTAATCTTCATAAGATTTTAGTAGTACTATTCCACTTGCATTTTTATCTCCAAATAGTGCAATGGCATCATTAGTAGCTTCTTCTAAATCTCTAAAACATACAATATTTCCATAAGTTTTTACAGAATTTAAAATTCTGTTTGTTCTTGAATATGCTTGTATCAATCCATGTTGTTTTAAGTTTTTATCTACCCATAATGTATTTAATGTTGTTGCATCAAATCCAGTTAAAAACATATTTACTACTATTAGTAAATCAACTTCTCTATTTTTTACTCTATCTGATAAGTCTTTATAATAGTCTTGGAATCCATTGCCCACTGAAGAAAAATTTGTTTTAAATTTCTTATTATATTCTCCTATAACAAAGTCTAAAAACTCTTTTGAACTTTGGTCTAGCAAATCTGTTTCAAATTCTTCATCTTCTAATATTCCATTACTATTATCTTCTTCATTAGGTGCATAAGAATATATTGTTGCAATCGTTAAATCTTTATGCTTTTCTTCTAATTGCTTTTTGAACTCTAAGTAATATTTTTTTGCCATTGGAATTGAGCTCACAGCAAATATTGAGTTAAATCCATTTACTCTTTGTCCTTTTAAATCATAAAATGAATTTCTTTTTGTTTTTTGGTCAAAATGATCTATTATATATTCTACTATTTTACTTACTCTTTCATGTGCTGAAAGTGCTTCTTCTGTATTTATAGCTGCAACTTCTTTATCAGTCATTCCTTCTTTCTCTTTTACTGTATTTACATAGTCTATTCTAAATGGCAATACATTTCCATCATTAATTGCATCTACTATTGTATATGTATGCAGTTTTTCTCCAAATGCTTGCTCTGTTGTGCAGAAATTTGGATTTGATTTATTTACAGCATTTTTTGAAAATATTGGTGTTCCTGTAAATCCAAATAAATGATAATTTTTAAAATTCTTAACTATCAATTGGTGCATGTCTCCAAATTGAGAACGATGGCATTCATCAAATATTAGTACTAAATGTTTTTGATATGCAGGATGATATTTATTTTTCTTTACAAATTCACTAAGTTTTTGTATTGTTGTAACTATAATTCTTGATGTATCATCTTCTAATTGTTTTTGCAATATTTTTGTACTTCTATTTCCATTTGCTGCACCTTTTTGAAATCTATCATATTCTTTCATAGTTTGATAGTCTAAATCTTTTCTATCAACAACAAATAAGACTTTATCTATATAGTCTAAATTTGTTGCAAGTTGTGCAGTTTTAAATGAAGTAAGTGTTTTTCCAGAACCTGTTGTATGCCATATATATCCACCTGCTTCAATTGTCCCCATTTTTTTATAATTTGTGGAAACTTCTATTCTATTTAATATTTTTTCTGTTGCTACAATTTGATAAGGACGCATTACAAGTAACATATTTTCTGAAGTAAATACACAGTATTTTGTAAGTATATTTAAAATTGTATGCTTTGCAAAGAAAGTCCTTGTAAAATCTACTAAGTCTGGAATTATTTTATTGTTACTATCTGCCCAATAAGAAGTAAATTCAAAACTATTACTTGTTTTTTTACTCTTATTTCTAGTACTATTTTTTTCTTTTACATGATTTTCTCTTGTTGTATTAGAATAATATTTTGTACTTGTACCATTAGAAATTACAAATATTTGAATATATTCATAAAGTCCACTTCCAGACCAAAAACTTTCTCTTTGATATCTATTTATTTGGTTAAAAGCTTCTTTTAAAGCTACGCCTCTTCTTTTTAATTCTACATGTACCAATGGAAATCCATTTACAAGTATTGTTACATCATATCTATTTTTGTAACTTCCCTCATTTTCTTCATATTGATTTATAACTTGTAGTCTATTATTATGAATACATTTTTTATCTATTAATGTAATATTTTTACTTGTTCCATCATCTCTTTTTAGTACCTGAATATTATCTTCTTGTATCTTTCTTGTTTTTTCAACTATTCCATCATTATTGTTACAAATATTATTATTAAAAAATCTTTCCCATTCATTATCTGTAAAGCTATACTTATTTAATAACTCTAATTGTTTACGCAAATTGTTTATAAGCGTGTTAGAATCATGTATTTGTAAATAATCATAGCCTTGTTCTTCTAGCATTTTGATAAATTCTTTTTCTAATGCTGCCTCACTTTGATATGAATCAGAACGTTTTTGTATTGACTTATATTCAGTTACTACTGTTGAATTTCTCATTTCCATTACTACATTGTATTTACTCATAACTTACTCCTTATTTTCTACTTTTAATTCTTTGAAATTTAATAATTTATCTCTATAATACTCATATTGCTTTCTTCTTGCTTCTAATTCTGCTTCTAATTCTGCTTCTAACTCTGTAAAATTATCTAATATTCTTACTATTTCATTTTGTACTTCAATTGGTGGTACTGGAATTTTAAATTTTGTAAACTCTTCCTTTGTAATTGTTTTTAATGTACTTCCTCTAGCAAAATTTTTTTCTATTCCAAATTTTAATTGAATACAATACGCGAAAAATCTTTTATTGATATTTATTTTATATTCTTCAAATATAGCTATAGTTCTATCTACATATGCATCATATTGCGTAATTGCAACTCTTCCTATAGTTCCTTGGATAGAGCAAATTACTGTACCTTGTGAAACAAATATACTCTTAGGTTGTGCAATTTTTGATATAGTTTGCTTTGTATAATCCTTAAGTTTAAATCCATTGTTTTCTATATCTGCAACTTGTACAAAAGGCATTGCCCCATCTCCACCATAAAAAGCGGAATTTGTATAAGGCTGTGGGAAAGAGCCTCTTCTGTAATTAGCTATTTCTCCAATTGTATAATATTCTACTCCATTAGGGCACAACTCTTTTATCAATTCATCTAATTTACTCATGATTTATGCCCTCCAATCTTTTTCTTATATCGTTAAGCCATTCCCCTTTATATTTAAAATATCTTGGACCAGCAACACTCCATTTCGAATTAGATAATACTTTTGCAAGTGCAGATAATGACCATATTTTTCCATTATATTCAACATGTTTATCATCAACGACTTTACATTCTGTTCCATTATTTGGACTTGTAACATTAGTAAATACAATTATTTCATTTGGTTTTATATTTACCATATTAAAGTTAAATGGTGTTAATCTTTCCATATTTTCTTCTTTAACTTCATTAGCTATATTCTCTTCATTTTGTTCTGATTCTGTAAGATTATATTTTTTTAGCTTATCTTTTCTTCCATTTATTTCAGCAATGGCTTCTAAAATGCTATATGCATCTTCAGGTGACATTGCATAAAATTCTCTTTTTCTTTCTTTTCCTTCAAATGTATCTATTGACCTTAAATTTGGATTTAATTTGTCTATTATAGAATGTATTTTTATATCTGATAGTCTTGAATCTACTTCATAAGTTGCATATATTCTAAAAGCAAATGGAATACATTCACTTCGATTTAATTGTTTTAATCTTTGATTAACATCATCTGCATACCCTATTTTTACGTATTCTTCAAAAGATGGGTTAGTCAATATATAAATATAACCTGTCATACTACACCTCGATTTCTTTAACTATCTTATCTATTTCATCTCTAAGCACTTGTTCTCTTGTTACTATCTTTTCAATTTGTTTATTTAATTCCAGAATATCAATTTTTTCTCTTGTATCTTCTTTTTCTACATAAGTTGAAACAGATAAATTATAGTCATTTTCTCCTATTTCAGTATTTGAAACTAATTTAGCTACATAGTCTATATCTTTTCTATCTGTAAATATTTTCACAATATGCTCTATATTTTCATCAGTTAATTTATTATTGTTTGTAACCTTTACATATTCTTTTGAAGCGTCTATAAATAAAATGTTATTATCTTTCTTACTCTTCTTTAATACCATTATACATGTTGCAATTGATGTTCCAAAAAACAAGTTATCTGGTAATTGTATAATACAATCTATAAAGTTATTATCTACTAAATATTTTCTTATTTTTTGTTCTGCTCCTCCTCTATATAGTATCCCAGGGAAACATACAATTGAAGCTGTTCCATTTGTTGCAAGCCAAGATAAAGAATGCATAATAAATGCAAAATCAGCTTTAGATTTAGGTGCTAATACTCCCGCTGGAGAATATCTTGGATCATTTATTAAAAGTGGATTTTCATCTCCTGCCCATTTAATAGAATACGGTGGATTTGATACTATTACTTCAAATGGTTCATCATCCCAATGTTGTGGATTTGTTAACGTATCTTCACAAGCTATATCAAATTTATCATATCCTATGTCATGTAAGAACATATTTATTCTACATAGGTTATATGTAGTTAAGTTTATTTCTTGTCCGAAAAAAACCATTTCTTACATTTTCTTTTCCTAATATTTTAGCAGATTTTAAAAGTAAAGAACCTGAACCACAAGCTGGGTCATATACTTTATTTACTGATTTTTTTCCTACTACTGCAAGTCTAGTTAATAATTCACTTACTTCTTGAGGAGTAAAAAATTCTCCTCCAGATTTTCCAGCATTAGATGCATACATAGACATTAAAAATTCATAAGCGTCTCCAAAAGCATCAATTGAATTACTTTTATAATCCTCTAATTTAATATCTGCAATACCATTTAGTATTTTTACTAACTTATCATTTCTTTTTGCTACTGTTGCTCCTAATTTATTACTATTTACATCTATGTCATCAAATAACCCTGCAAAATCTTCTTCACTTTCTGCTCCTTTTGCAGAATTTTCTATATTCTTAAATACTTTTTCTAATGTTTCATTCAAATTCTCATCATTTTTAGCTTTTTTATGCACATTACAAAATAGTTCAGAAGGTAAAATGAAGAATCCTTTTTCTTTTACTAATTCTTCTCTTTGTGTTTCTGCAACTTCATCTGATAATTTTGCATAATCAAAATCCTTGTCTCCTGCTTTTCTTTCTCCTTCATTTATGTAATTAGTTATATTCTCTGAAATATATCTATAAAACATCATTCCTAATATGTATTGTTTAAAGTCCCATCCATCAACAGATCCTCTTAAATCATCTGCTATTGACCATATTTTTTTATGTAGTTCTTCTCTTTCTCCCATATTTTGATTATTCATTTCTTATACCTCTTATCTTTATATTTTCCTATTCTATTTTATATCACAAAATACTTTTTTTCTCAATAAAATTACAAATTTATCATTATTTGTTAGCTTTTTTTTAATATTATATTTTTTCGATAAAATTCTATTACTTTTAATTCAAATTGATCGGTATATTTATACATAAAATGAACCCTTCTTATTAAATTTCCCTAATAAGGGGGATTCACTTCATTTTGCCTACATTTATTTCACTCTAACAGGTAAAAGTATTTTTACTTTTATTCGTCTTGTATATAGTTAATTTTTAATTTTTCTCCATTAAACCAGCATACAACTAAAATACTATTTCTATTATCAAGTTTAGGATATTTTTCTCTTCCTAACGAATTCAACTCTTTATCTATTCTAATAAACCAAACTAAAATTTCATTATTTTCTTTTAATTTTTTATTTAGTTTTTTCGCATCAGCAACTAATATATTATGATGGTCTTCCCAGCTTTTATTATTTTTCTCATATATAGCTACTGTTTCATCATTATTCTTATATTCGAATCCTGTATTACTATTTATATTAAGCATATCTCTAATTTTTTTGCTTGGGATTTTATAATGTATCTCATTAAATTCTGTATGTACATTATATGCTGATTCATATGTTTTATATATTTTATATCTATTTATCGAATTTTCTAGCAAAGAAATATTAGTAAAACTTCTATCTTGAATATCGATCCAATCAAAATTAATTAATTCAAATGGCGTTCTAGATCCATCAGAATTAGTATATTCTGAAAATCCATCTGGGTCATTTAATATCTTGTATAAATTTTTTTGTTTGTTATCTATATTGTCTTGTAAATATTTAATATCTTCTTTATTAATTATTCCAGATGAAATCCATATAGTACATTCTAAATCATTTATAAGGTCTATAAAAGAATCATATTTATTTAAAACTAAATATTTATCTTGTATAGCAACACATTTGTTTATGTCAATAATTAAATTTTCTGATTTAATCCATCCTATAATTTCTTCATTGTTTAAATTTCCAATGTCGCCAAAAATATCTTTTTTATTTAAATTATTTTTTATTTCATCTTTTCCATTACTATGCTGTTCATATTCAGTAATAGGATCTAAGACATCATCAATATCTAAATAGTTATAACCTTTAAAAATATCTTTTTGATTTGCCATTAGGTGATCTGCTAAATATCCCATAATTTCATTTCTAAAACACCATATATATTTCTCAACAAATGACATGACAGAACTTCTAGATCCATGTGTCGCATAATAATAACTACTTCTTATCTCTGAGTCAATTTTATCTTTTCCCCAAAATTCCTGTTCGTTCCAACCACATTCTAACAAATATTGATATGCTGCAGAAATAATAAATTGTGATTCACTTAGGTCATTTTTTTTGATCTTCTCTCCTTCTCTTTTTAAAAATTCAATTTTTGATGAATTAAATTCATCGTTTTTTCCTATTCTTAGTTGTTTTTCTCTATTTTCTATAATATTATCTAAAATAACTTTCATTTCTTTCTCTTTATTATTTTTTTTATCATCATTTAACTCTGTACTAAAGTAGTTTAATAAAATTTTATCTTCTGAAGTCTCACTTTCCAAATGCTTAAGTGTTTCTAGGAATTCATTATTTTTTTTAAAATTATCTTTATATTTTAACAATTCCTCTTTAGAAAAAACATCTTGTAATTTCACCTCTTCATTTTCTTCATTATAATAGTTATGTTTTTCAAAAAATCTATAACTTATATAATCACATAATACATATCTTGCTAAATCATAATCAATTGCGCTATAACCATTCATCCTAGTCCCATTTTCAGCCGCCTTTAGATTTAATTTTATAATTTTATTACAACTATATGGTGGTAAATATTTCTTTAATTGTTTTTGGTTAATTATATTCAACTTAAAAGCTAACTCCGAGATATCTATAATATATGTCCTTATTTGGAAATCATAAGTTTTAATAATTTTACCAACAAAAAAATTTTTTTCTATTATACTCAATATTTCTTTAACAATATCCTTATCTTTTGTTTTATAACACAAGCACATAGATATTCCATAAATCTGTTCTAGTAGTTGTATATCATTAATTTTACTAATTTTGTCTAATAGTAATATAAATTCATGCGGACATAAAATTGCCCACTTCATAAGTTGATTTCTATAGAAATATAATTTCATATTATCAACACCAGTTAATAGCCATACATATATTAATGGTAAACCATTATATTTATCATCTTTATTTAAAAAATAAATTGGATTTTCACTATTTATTAGTATTTCTTGAGTAATTTTTATTCTGTCACATCTTAACCATTCAGGTAAAGACCATATTTTATCTCTATTTGCCATATTCAGATACGTAATCAAAATATCATTTAATGCTTCTGCACCCAATGGATGATTTTGTATTCTAGAGCAAGGAATAATGATTTTATTTAATATCATTCTCGTTTTATTTGGACTTTTTAATAACGACTTGCATATTCTTTCTTTTATATTTAGAATTTTTAAAGGATTTGCATTCACTATTGCATAACAGGTAGCTTCTTCTAGAAAAGATAAATTTAACTTTATTTTCTTAACATCTGGCAAAAATATTTGATTTTCTTCCAAAAGTATTAGTGCACATAATTTAAGAATAGCAAGATTTATATTCTCACTAATTTTATCAAATTCTCCATCTATAATATATCTTGATATTTTTCTAGCTATAATATAATCAATAACTGGTTGCATTCCTTTATGATATAATTCATTTCTTATTCCTAAATCAACTTCTACAGTTTCAACATTTAATAACCCATATTTTTGTAAACTTTCTATTATTTTTAGTTTTTTTGAATTATCCAGTAGTAGTAATTCATTATCATTATTCATTAACTCTATAATATCTTTTTTATATATTTTACTATTTGAATATAAAAACTCTCCAATAATCATTGCACTTCTATTAAGTACATCTCTACAAGTAATATCTGGATTATTCATTAAAAATTCTTTGTTCATTTTATCCAATTTTATTTTAAATAGTTGAACCAAATTAATATTTAGCCCTTTTAGATTATCAATTTTTTTATTTTGATATAATTCTGCAAATGTTTTCAAAACTAATGGGTTATTTAAATATGTCTTTATGTTGATAGAATTACCAAATGTAATATTATACTCTAACATATATTTACTAAACATTTCATTGATATCATATCCCGGATTATAATCAAAATTTAATATTTGGTAATTCTCTAAGGTTTCTATATTCTCGAAAGCATATTTTCTACCTATAAAACAAAATCTAAAGTTTTCGTATTTCTTTACTATTTCATTTGCTTCAAGCTGTTTTTCATACCAATATTGATAGTCCGAATGTTCATCTATACCATCTATACAAATAAAAACTTTTTTATTAATCACTATATCATTATCTGGTAAAATATATTGATTTCTATTAGCTAATAATTTCAATGAAGAAAATATTTCTTCTTCAGACCATGTTTCCGAAAGTCCTAATGCTTTAGTTAAAATCTCTTTCCACGAACTTTTACTTTTTACATCAGAGGCTCTTACTAATATTGCAATATTATTTTCTTTTAATTCATTCTCTATTTGATTTACTACACTATGAGTTTTTCCTGTTCCCAAATCTCCTATAATTAATAAATTTTTCTTAAGATAATCTTCTTCGCACTCTTTCAAAAATTGATTTATATTAATATTTTCTATAATTTCTATATGTTGTTTAATTTTATTGTAATGCATCGACATTGTTTTTTCTTCATTATAGAACCATTCATTATCAATATAAAATTTTTTATTTCTAATCATTAGTTTATTGTTTTCATTTTTTAAATTTTCAATTATATCTAATAGATATAAATTAAGCTCTTTTATTTTTTTAGATTGCTCATCATATATCTTTTGTAATTTTTCTTTTTTATCTTGATTTATAAATTCGTCATATTTTTTAAATATTAATAAATATTCTTTTAACTCTTCTATTATTTTTTCTGCTTTTTTTATTTTATCTTTTTTATATTCTTCTTCTCCTAATATTATCTCTATCTGTCTATTTATATTAGTTCTAACATGGAGTTTTTCATTATATTTATCTTTTAACCATCCATTTTTTTGGATTTGAAAATGTTCATTTATAATAGAAAAATCTATTTCTGAATTATCAAACCAAAATTTATGTACCCCAGATAATTCTTTGTTTTTCATAATATAATCTGATAATTCAAATTCTCCCCATAATTCAAATTCTATATTTGTATCTTTAAATTCATCAAATAAATCTTCTATCCTTTTTCTTTCAAAATTTTCTACTCCATTTTTTTTATTTGCCAAGTCTCTAGGAACACTTACTATATATTTTTGAATATTACCTCTAATTTTTTTTGCAGTTTTTATAGAATTTCTTATCTGATTTACTTTACTTGCATCTATTACATCAAAAAAACATTTACTTTGTATTGCTATAATATTACCATTAGATATCTCTGCATATGCTTCAATACCACCATCTCCACCAGCACCATTTATTACTACAAACTTTTCCATTTGATTTTTATATGTTTTCTCACAATACACTTTAAAAATTTGATTTGAAAGTATTTCAAAGGCTTTTTCCTTTGATGCACCAAATGTATTAAACTTATTCCAATTCATAATTATATTTCCTCTCACATCATTTATTCTATCATAATCCACAAAATGTAGCAATTATTATAAACAATTTTATACATTTCTGTAGCAATTTTATCTCTCATATTTTCTATCTTTCTTATTATTTTCTTTTATCTTTATTTTTTCTTTTTTATTTTCTTCCATCTCCTTTATTTGCTCTTTCATTTTCCTAGAATTATCAGCAACTTCATCACACAATTTGATTTCTTTTCTAACCTTCTCTAAATCAGAAGTAACACTAATTATTTCTTTGGTCACAACATCTTTTTCACTTTCCTTAGTTAATTTTTTTCTTTTATAATACAGTCTATTCCTAGTATTTAAATTCTTTTGCATTTCTTCTTGCTTCTTTTCTTTTAAATTATCTATATCATTTATAGTTTCTAACTTATACTTACATATAAATCTTATTTGTTCTGAATACCTATCCATCTTTTTTACTTCTGCCCTCATTTCTGGAGTAAGTTTATAGTTTAAATTTTTCTTTGGATAAACTTTTAATAA
>CALXKC010000042.1 GCA_944388775.1 uncultured Clostridia bacterium
ATTATATTATACATGAGGTTTTATATTTTTTCAATTTTATTTATTCGGTCCATAGCGAGGTACGAGCTATTTAGTACAGAAGTAAAGGCTTATAATTATAGAAAAGAAAAAAATGATGGACTTGAACAAGGACGTGCTGAGGGTCGTGAACAAGGACGCACTGAAGGGCTTAAACAAAAAAATATAAAAATTGCTAAAAAAATGAAAGAAAAAGGGTTAGGTATTGATTTTATAATTGAGATTCATTTAATTATTAAACTATAGAAAATCAGACTTAAATAGCTAAAACTACTTAATCTGATTTTCTTTCTTAAATATATATTAAAACGTAACATTACTTCCAAATCTTGCTTTCAATTTATCTTTAGAATCTTGTGACAAGTTAATATTATTTCTTAAATCTATTTTTGTGTTTGGATTTAATTCCAATAATGCTGTTGCATCTATTATTGAATTATTGCTTAAATTTATAGTTAGATTAGTATTATTTTTTAATGCTTTTAAATTCTCTAAATCTTCACTCCATAAACTATTGTAAGTTAAATTAAGTTTTGTTAAATTAGTTAATTTAGAAAAATCAATCATTCTTCCATGTAGATTATTATAAGTCAAGTCAAGCTCTTGCAAGCCTGATATTTTTAATACTTCTTCGAAATTTTCTATCTTAGGATTATTATTTAAACTTAATTTAGTTAAATTATTAAATTTTGATAAGTTTGGTATTTCTGTTAAACTACTTCCAATAATGTTTAATTTAGTTATTTTACTTATTTCACAGTTTTCTATTGTTTTAAAATTTTCAGGTGGTATAGATAATACAGTTAAATTTGAAATGATATCTTCTATTTCTACTAAATTTACATTATTATTACCTCCTCCAATATATAATTTTTTCAAATTTTTTAAACTGTTAATTGCTGTTATATTAGTTATATTATTATACTCTAAATATAATGTTTCCAATTTTGTCATACTTTTTAGTATTTCTTGAGATTTTTCATCTTCAAGAGTTAATTTATTAGTATTTAAAGTCAAACTGGTTAATTTAGTTAATCCTTCTAAAGCTTCTAATGTTGATAGATTTTGATTAGTTAAATCTAATTTTGTATAATTTGTAAATAGTCCTAATTTATCTATATCCACATTAATAGTACCTCCCCTATCTAATATTTCTCCTATTTTATCTAAAGCTTCTAATTTTTCGCCTGTATAATTTTCCCTGTTTCCATCAATACCTGTATTTCCTATTAAGTATAATGTTGTTAATGATGTATTTTTTTTTAACGGTGTTATATCTGAAATATTATTATAATTTAAAGTTAGTGAATCGAGATTATTTAAATTCTCTAAACCTTCTATTTTTGTTATATTATTATAACTTAAAGTTAGAGATTTAAGATTAGTTTTAGTTTCTAGACCTTCTATTTTGCTAATATTATTGGTACTTAAATTTAATGATACTAATGTATCACTTATTTCATTAATTCTTTTCATATCATTTATGTTCATATCTCTTAATACTAAAGTTTGTAACTTATCACATAATTTCAAACTATCTATTATATCATCAAATTCTTTTTCTTCGCCATATCTTTTGTTAAAGTTTGTTAAATTTTTTAACTTAGATAATGCTTTATAATCTTTACTTGGTCCAGCAATTATAGTTAAATTTGTTAATTTTGTGCAATTTTCTATTCCATCCATTGTTGTTATTGGAGGAATATTGTTAGAATAATCTCCTAAGGTTAAATTTTCTAAATTAGGAAAAAACACTAAATCTTGCAAACTATCTACCGATGTATCTGCTATAGTTAAACTTGTCTGTTCTTTCATCCATTTAAACTTCATTTCTTCTTCTGTTACACCTGATATCTCTGATACATATTCACTAAATGATTCACTTGCAAATCTTATTTCTGTTTCATCTTCTAATATCTTATTATTTACATTATCTCCATATTCTTTTCCATTACTTGATATATATTTTATATTTAAATCATCATCTATTAAGAATACATCTTCTAAACTTGCTAAGTTTCCCTTTCCCAATCCTTGCATTCCTTCATATGCATTTTCTTTTAATGCATAATACATATAATAGTTTCCATCTTCTCCTTGTTGTACTGTTCTTTGTACCTTTCCATTTGCTAATAAAGTTTCTGGATTTATTTCTTCATCACCAATTTTCTTTTCTATTTGTTCTAATCTAAGTGCTTCTTTTACTGCTCCTAGTGCTGTTTCTATTTTTGTATCACTTGCTCTTGTTAATATTCCATTTTCTCCAGTTAGAGTTGCAATACTTACACCCGCAAGTATTAGCAGAACAATGATTGTAATTACTAAGGCAATTAATGTTATACCCTTACTTGATTTTTTGCTTTTTTCTACTTTCATTTAATTCTCAATCCTCCATTTCTTTTGTTTTTATGTTATTATAATTATTTCCATTTTTGTAAATTATATTCTTTACACAAAAAAGACTTAATTATTATGTTTCTATTATATACAAACATAGTAATTAAGTCAATAATTTTTTTATTACATTTTCGTTACATTTTTTCTGACAACCTTAGTTTCTTTCCTTTTCCATAATTAAAAAACTTATTATTTCCCTATTATCTTATCAATTGATTTTTCTCTCATTTCTTTAATCAATTTACAACTATTATCTAATTTTTCTTGTTCATATTCATTCAAATTTAATTCAAGTAATTCTCTAACTCCATTACTATTAATTATTGCTGGAACACCAATATATATATCATCTTGTCCATATTGGCCATCTTTTAAATAAGTTGAAACTGTTAGTATAGAATTTTCATTATCTAAAATTGCTCTAACTATTCTATTTAATGCCATACCTATTCCATAATATGTTGCTTTTTTCTTTTCAATAATTTCATATGCTGCATCTACAACACCTTTATGGATTTTCTTTAAATCTTCCATTGGATGTTTATTGTCTTTCATTATATCTTTTACTTTTTTGCAACCTACATATGCATGGTCCCATGGTACAAAAGATGAATCTCCATGTTCTCCCATAATATATGCATGAATATTTTTACTTGAAACTTTTAAGTAGTCTGCCATTAAATAACGAAGTCTTGCTGTATCCAATACTGTTCCAGAACCTATAACTTTATTTGTAGGTAGCCCTGATACTTTTGCAACTACATATGTCATTAAATCTACTGGATTACTTGCTACTACTATTACTCCATTAAATCCACTTTGCATTATACTTTCTGTTATTTGTTTCATTATTTTAGCATTTGTTTCTGCCAATTCTAATCTTGTTTGTCCTGGTTTTTGTGCTATTCCTGCTGTTATTACAACAACTTGAGCATCTTTACATTCATCATAATCTCCTGCTTTGATTATCATTTTTTGTGGTGCATATGGAAGACCATGTGATAAATCCATTTGCTCTCCTATTGTTTTATCTTTATCTATATCTATTAATACAAGTTCGTTTATTCCTCCTCTATTTAGCATTGAGTATGCCATACTCATTCCAACAAAACCTGTTCCTACTAATACTATTTTTCCTTTTTTCATACAAATCACTTTCCTTTCTTTTGCAATTATACTACTATATTATTTGATTTTAAAGTATTTTTTATAATTTTTTATGTATAAATTTTCATTTTGACTTTTCATATAATCTGTGATACAATTACAAAAAATTCAAAAAATTCAAAGTAAGGAGTGCTATATATGAGTTTAAATTCAGATAATGCTACTACTACTTTGGCTGAAAATAAGGTTCTCATCTTATACATATTAAATCTAATTAATACTGATTTTAAACAAGATGACTTATTTAAAATAATTACATCAATTAATGATATAAACTACTTTTATTTCAAACAAGTATTAACAGATTTAATAGATTCCAAATTAGTAGGTACTTATACTAAAGAAGAAGAACCAGTTATTAGAATTACATCAGAAGGAAAAAATGCTTATGAACTAACAAAAGACGTACTACCAGGAATTATGAAATTAAAAGCAGACCACATTTTCGAAAAAGAATTTTCTAATATAGAAGAAGAAGCTTCTATAATCGCAGAATTTACACCTAGAGACGAAAATGATTATATGATAAAATGTAAAATTGTTGAAAATAATGAAACAATATTTGAAGTAAAAACTATTGCAGGTTCTCGTGATAGAGCTAAAAGAATTGTTGATAACTGGAACAAAAATGCTACAACAATCTATCCTAAAATTTTAAATATGTTACTTGAAGAAAATCAATAAACAAAAAAACAACAATTTTGTTTACTCTACTAAACAAAATTGTTGTTTTTTTGTTTTTTGTTTATTATAAATATAGATATAATTTGTAACATTTCTCAGACCTGTCCCTTTTGATGTCAAAATGAAACGATTTGGCACGTCCCTAATCTAACAACCAATCAATTACATTTTTATGAATAATTCCTTCTTGCGAAAAATCATGTTTATCCATTGTTAAAACATATTTAGGGTAATTATCTTCAATACCTTTATATGCACCAAATTCTCTATCAATGACAGTATCATCTGCTAATATATAAGCAACCTGAATATATATCTTTTCTTTAAATCTAGTTGCTATAAAATCAATTTCTGCTTTTTCTAAATTCCCTATTTTTACATCATATCCACGAGATATTAATTCATTGTAAACAATATTTTCTAAATACGCACCTAGTTGCGGTCTTTTTCCTATATTCTTTACTTGACCCAACCCTAAATCTGTTAAATAGTATTTATATTTTCCGTTTAATATTCTTTTGCCTCTTATATCATATCTATCCACTTTATTTATTAACATTGCCTTTGCCATATATTCTAAATAATTGTATAATGTTATTTTAGATACCTCTCTATCATCCTTATTAGCAAAATAATTTGATAGACTTTCAGCTGAAAAGTTTTGTGAAGGTGTTGTAACAATATATTCGACTATTCTATTAAACAAATCAATATCTTTTATTCCAAATCTTGTAATAATATCCTTTACTACAATAGAATCATATATATCAGATAAATATGTTCTTGTTTGCATTTCATCTGTAAGCATAAACCTTTGTGGCATACCGCCCCAAGTTATATAGTCATCAAAGGCATCTTCAATCTCAGTTCTTTCTTTTAAATTCTTCAATACACATACTTCTCCAAATGTAAGAGGATATAATTTAAAGCTAACATATCGTCCTGCCAAATGTGTAGCCAATTCTCCAGATAATAAATCACTATTAGAACCTGTAATAAAAACAGATACATTTTTAGATGATTTAAAAGAATTTATTGCTTTTTCCCAATCTTTTACATTTTGGATTTCATCAAAAAATAAATAGTATTTTTCTTTATTAACTATTTTCTTTTTTATATAATTGTGTAAATCTATATCATTTTTTATAAAACTATAATCTTCATTTTCAAAATTTATATATATAATTTGACTCTCTGGAATTCCTTTTTCTTTTAATTCTTCTATTATTTGTAATAATAAAACTGATTTTCCACATCTTCTAATTCCCATAATAACCTTAATTAAATCTTGGTCATAAAATGGTCGTATTTTAGATAAATACCTTTCACGAATAATCATCTAAATCCCTCTTTTCTTTTTATGTAGTATAACACAATTAGAAGATTTTGTCAATAATTTTGTTTAGTGTACTAAACAAAATTGTCGTTTTCTGTCTTTTTGTTTACTGTAAATATCGATATGATTTATAACATTTCTCAGGACTGTCCCTTTTGGTGTCAAAATGAAACAATTTGGCACGTCCCTAACGAATCAAACAAATTGTGCAAAGCACAAATAACTTCATCATTACTTCCATGAAGAAATAATAATTAACACATTTGATTCCAACTTTATTTACTTCATCAAAACCATTAACTAATTTTTCAATTTCTTCTTTTGAAGAAATTTTCTTTTCTTCCAGGTATTCTTTTGCTAAAAATCTTGCCTTTATCATTGCATCATTTTCTAAATATGTTCTAACAGTTATATATACACAACTTAGAACTAAAAATATTGCTACAAAAAGCATTTCATTAGGCAATACTTTAAATATTGCTAACAATGCAACTACTATAAAATACAATAAATATATATTTGAAAATACAAAATTAAATAGCAATAATTTTCTATCTTGGATTGAATGTAAACATTCATGTGCAATTGTTTGGATTCTTGTAAAGCTTTTCTTTATATTTGCAATTATTATTTTATTTGATATTGCTATATATAAACTTGCTTCTCCATCTTCACTTTGTTCTATCTCAACTTTTTCATTATTTAATTTTTTTAAATAATCTTTACAAATATCTATATTATCAGGATATTTTTTTGCTAATTCATCTAATTCTTTATTTTCTTCCAATTTCTTAAATGTTTTTTGACTATATCCAAATAATATTTTTAGAACTAATAATAAAATTAGTGAAATAATCCCCAACACTATGAATCCCATTTTAGTACCATCCTTTCTTTTTTATACTAAAACTATAAATGCTAGGATATTATATTAAATAATTTTGCTGTACCGCGTAGCGATCAAACGAGCCTTTTATAAGGCGAGTGCGATTGAAGCAACCTTCTTCCTTTCAAAAGAAAAATTTGATTTTTCTTTTAAAAATATGTGGTTGCGACAACAAGGTACAAAAAAATATTTAATATAATATCCTAGCAAATGTTTATTGCATAACATCCTTAATAGCCTCGCCAATAATCTTATTAACATCTGCAATTACAATATTAAACTTAGTTTCAGCCTCAAAAAACTTTTTAGCCTCATCAATTTCTATTAGTTCAGCATACTTATTTTGCATTTCTTTATATTTTTCTTCATCTTGTTTACCTGTTTGCATCATATGAATTTGTACATCATATCTCATTTTCTCAAATTCAGCCATTTTTTCTTTTAAATCTTTATTCAAATTTAATGCTTGTTTTGCCATTTTATAATTCATATATTCTTCTGATTGTTTAATTTCTTGAGCTAATCTATTTGCTGTATCATAAATATTCATAACTAATTACTTCCCTTCATAACCACATTTTAATCACATTTTATTTATTATTCAATGCTACTTGTATTATTTGTAGTATCTGTACTTACTGGTGATTCAATTTCAACATCTGCATCAGTTGGGCAAATATGTACAAATGTATTTCCATCATTAACATCTATTTCCTTGCCATTCAAATCTTGATAAACTGTTTGTTCATCTCTTGCATTTTTAGTACATTTAATTTTTATTGCTTTACCATTTGTAATATAATATCCATTAAAAGTTCCTATATTTTTAAGTCCTTGTCTTCCTTTATTTTCAGTATCTGATAAAGTATAATTATCACAAAATGTTATTATTATATTTTTTACTGTAATTGGCTCATCTGTATCCCAATCAACCTGCTCTTTTCCCCTTGCATATCTTTCATAAACTTTATTTTCTTCATCATATTCATATTTTACTGTTTGAAGTTGAGAATGTGGAATTGTTACACTTACTGCCCCCTGTCCATCTTCTAAATTAACCTCATCTGTGACATAATTTAAAACACTATCTTCACTTGATGTCATTCTATAATTTTTATTTTTAGCAGATTGTATTAAATTTTTCATACTTGTTACTGCATTGTGTGGAGCTGCTTTATCTTTTACTCTCCAAAATGTAGTTCCATCTTCTGAAATACCATCAATTTCAGCTATACTATATTTTTTTATATCACTTGATGCTTGTGGACTTTCTCCAAAATGAGTATATATTGCATCATTTTCCATTGCATAATCAATAAAATAATGTCTTGCACTTCTTACAGGTCCTATTTTTTCCACATCATCTGCACCTTTAAATAGTGCCATTAATCTTGTTTCTCCACCTTCTACAATTATTTCATATACCATATATGCCCTTTGCAATCCTGCTTGTGGCCATGCATCATCATGGTTATCTATCATAACTGCAATAGGTCTATCATTACCTTTGAATATTTGTACTTCTTTTTCTTCTATTGTTGCTGTTAATACATTGTTTTCTTCTGCAACTACTTCTTGATTATCTTTATCTTGCATAATTTTATATGCTAAAACTACTCCAGCAGCAATTATTAAAATAACTAATATTGCAATTAAAACCTTTACGCCACCTTTTTGATTCATTCTTCAACTTCCTTTCCTTTGTGTTTTTTAATTAAATTACATTTAATTTATTATCTAGTGATATCTAATTCCTTTAGGATATTTTCTTCTTTTTCTCTCATGATTTTTTTGTCATTCTCTTCAATATGATCATATCCCATTAAATGATAAAAACCATGCGCTATCATATAACTTAATTCTCTTTCAAAACTATGTCCATACTCAATTGCTTGCTCTTTTACTTTGTCAACAGATACAACAATATCCCCTAAAATATCTTCATTCTCAAAATCATTTTCTTGTATTTTTTTATCTAACTCGTCCTTTTCAAACATAGGAAAAGAAAGTACATCAGTTGCTCTATCAATATTCCTATATTGCTTATTTATTTCTTGAATTGTCTTTGGTGTTGTCAAAGTTACTGTTACACACAATTTAGAATTTTCCAATTTTTCTTCTTTAAAGCACTGTGATAATACTTTCTCTATTACATTTTTATATTCTTCTTTTTCATCAATTCCATCATAAACTATTTCATACATGTCCTACTTCATTCCTTATATTTTATTTATGCTGCAACTTTCTTCATTTTTGTATATCTTCCTTGTGATATACAAGAATTTTGAATTTGTCTCATAACCCCATAATCTACTAATTTTCTTTTATAATATTTCATTAATTTTGAAAAATCTGTTTTTCCAGCACTTAATTTTTTCATATCATTTTTTATAAACAATATCTCTTTTTGTTTTACATATTCAATAAAATCTGTCTCTTTTAATTTTTTAATTTCTTGATATTGTTTCCAGAAATTTTTGTACTCATCTTTTTCTTTTTGAGATTCCCAATATACCTTTGTTGATAATAGTTTTACATTATAGTCTTCTATTAGATTTATTAACATTGAATAAGCTTTTTCTCTTTTTACTGCCATTTTTGTATCTTGTACTAGACTTCTTGCATCTTTTAATAATTTTTCATAGCATTGTTCTGCAACAATTAATGGCAAACTATGTGTAAATAATTTTCTACTAATTCCTAATAATATCATATTTTTTTCAATATTATCTTTTGTATCTAATTTTCCAACAGTATAACTTTCATATTTTTCATAATCTGAAACTACACTCTTTAAACTTTCATCTTGATTTAGTTCTAGCTTTAAAGGTAATATATTTTGTATATAATCTTCCAAAGTGTAGAAGATTTTTGTATAAATCCACTCTTTTGTTGAGTCATAATTACTTATATTATCTGCTACTTTTATTGAATAATTTTTCAAAATAGATTTATATAATGAATCCATTTTAGAAATATAAAACTTCTCATATTTTTCTTTTATTTTTTCTTTTCCATTAACTTTTATTCCTTCATAGTCCAACTCTAATAGATATTTTTGTTTTCTATATTTATACTCTATGTATTCACTTTCTTTCAAACTTGTAACTTCATAATATTTTGATAACGCATTTTGCTCAAACTCTGATGCAGTATTATTTTTTACCTTTTTGTAAATTGAATCCATAACATATTTATCTAAAGCCTCTAAATATGCTTCATAACATGAATCGTATTTCTTTTCCTGTTCTTCTTTATCATAATTTTCTTCTTGCATATAATTTTCATATGCTTTTATCAAGCTATTTCTTTTTATTGATATAAGCATACCATTAATTCCTATTTTTGTAGGTATTAATAATTTTGTTAATGTATTTGTTATTTTATTTATAAAAGTTTTATCTGCTCCCGTTATTCTAAGGCTTCTTTCTTCCATTGCTATCATCCCTTCAAAATACAATTTTTTCATTTGTACCTATGTTTTCTAATACTTCATATGTCACATAAACATCTACACTGTCCTCTTTTTCATAGGTATTAATATTTTTATTTACAATCGCTTCTTTATTTTCTATTTCTTGATTCAATTCTTGTTCTAATTCTTGTATCCCTATATTTTTAGCTTCTTCGATACTATATGTTTTTTTTTGTTCTTCTATTTCTTTATATGTTGTTTTAACTATTGAAACTGGTAAATAAAAATCTGAAAATAACTTCATTTTACTTTCCGTTTCTATTGTATCATAAATTTCGAATTTTGAAAGCCCTTTTGAAAAATTTATTTTAAAATTATTAAATTTTATTGCATATTTTGTTTCTGTATTTCCTGTTTCACTCCTTTCCGTAGCATTATAGCTTACATTTTTATATTTTGTATACCAAACTTTTGCCTCAATTTCACCTTTTGCATGTACATATCTAATTCCTGTATACTTTCCTTCCATCCATCCATTTATTAATGTATCTCCAACATTAACTGTATCTCCAACTTTAACATTTGCTGTTCCTGTTTGTGCATTTATTTTTGTTATTACACCTGCCTTATCAGAAATAATGCTACAATATTCATCATCGTCAATAATTTCTGGTTTTTCATCTGCTTTTACTAATTTTACAATAGCATTTGTACCTTTTATTTCTATCCCCATCCATGCAACATCATCTCTTTTTAATCTTATTTCATTAATAATACTTTTTGTATCAACTTTGCTTTTCAGCTTACCTATATCTAGTCCAGCATTTTTTATATCTTCTTCAATATTTGCAATCTCTAAATTATCTTCCACTTGAATTTCCACATTCCATACAAAATTTGAGGATAAAATTATGAAAAATGCTAATATTATCAACAAAAGTAAGAATATTTTTCTTTTTTTATATCTTTGAAATAAAAAAGGCAATCCCTTTTTGCTTTTTATTTTTAATTTACATTTTGTTTTTTTAGCAATCTTTATTAATTCTCTAAAATCTTGTATTCTTGCTCTAAAAATTAATTTTATATCTTCTTGCCTTTTTAAATGCCATATTGCTATTCCTTGATTTCTACAAATATTTATATATCTTTCTATATAATATCCTTCTATTTCAATAACCAGATAACCGATTAAATAACTAAGCAATATTTTTATAAACATCTCATTCTCCTTCGTCTATAATCCTTTCAAAATCAAAACTTTCAATTTTCCCTGTAACTTTGATATCATCATCTGTCATATTTTCTAAATTCAATTGATAACCATTTATATTTATAATCCCAATGTAGGTGTTAATTCTCACATAAAATTCTTCATATTCTAAAATCCCTTTAAAATTTTCAATTAACATTTCATCAAAACCTGTTATTATAATTTTAGGCACATTCGAACACACTTCTTTTGGTAATTCTAATAATCTATCTAATTTTCCAAACTGTTGCTTTTTCTTATTTTTCATGTTTTTTGCCTCCTCTCTTTGGTCAGTTTGGTCACTTTGGGGACAGGTTCGGAGTGACCATTTTTGGTTACTTTGGGGACGCCACTTCATGTCTCATTTGAACCAGGTACATATAAGACATTTTGTCTCACTTGGACCAGGTACATTTGAGACATTAAACAAATTCGTCTAAAGACTTAAATGTGTACCCCATGTTTTTAGTTTCTTTTATTACACTATCTAAAATATTTGTGTTTGTTTTTGAATTTCCATGTAATAATATTATTTCTCCATTGTGTAAGTTATCTAATATTTTTTGCTTTGATTTTTCTTCATCTGGCTGTTTATCTTCATTCCAATCTTCATACGCAAATGACCACATTACTGTTTTATATCCTAAGGAATTAGTTATTTTCAATGTTCGTTCACTAAATTCTCCCTTTGGTGGTCTTATATATTTCATTTCATAACCAAATTTTTCATTCATTACCTGATGTAAATCTAATACTTCTTTTCTTATTTCTTCTCCACTTAAACTTGGCATACTTTTATGATTAACTGTATGATTTCCCACTATATGTCCTTCGTCTATCATCCTTTTTACTAATTCTTCTTGTGTATTTACATAGTGAGCTGTTAGAAAAAATGTAGCTTTTACGTCGTTTTCTTTTAAAATATCTAATATTTGCTCTGTATATCCTGCTTCATAACCTTCGTCAAAAGTCAAATATACATTTTTCGTTTCTTTATCTCCTAAACAGATTCCACCATTTTCTTCTAATATTTGTTGATAATCTTTTCCAACATCTGGTTGCTCATGGTTATTGTTTCTTTTTATTCCCCAACTAATTTTCTTATTACTTATATTTTCTGCACTTGTTTCTATTGTGTTTTCTTTTTGTTTCATTGATATCATGCTGAGAGTAAATATTATTATTGCTAATAATATAATTATGAAGATTTTAGTTATAGTTTTGTTTTTTTTCATTACAAATCCTCCACAAATTTAAATAAATGGATTAAATTTTTTTGCCTTTTTCTTTTAATTTTATGATTTTCTTTCTTTTTTATTACTCAAAAGAAAAAAGCAATAGATATTTTTCAAATCTATTACTTTCTAATACTATTATCTATAATCTACTATTTTATTTAATACTTTCCAAATAAGAAACCTTTTTACCTTTTGTTTTTGCATATTCAATTTCAGTTTTTGTACTTTCTCCAATATACCCACCAAAATTAATCACATAAATTTCGTCTGACATATCTATTTTTTGTTTATGCATTTCATCTAACATTCTTTTAGTCTCTAAATCTATTTCTTCTTTTTTTATATTATTAAAAAAATTAGGTGTTAAAACAATATTTCCGTCTAATGTAAGTTTTTCTTGAACTTTCATAAATTCATCTTTAAATTTGATTGAGCCACATAGGGTTATTATATTGTATTTGTTCTTATTAATACTCATTTTTCTTTCTCCTAGTTTTAAAATTTATTTTCACATTTTTTTGTTCTAAAAATGACAATTTATTAATATTTTCTAAAAAATACTAAGTTTCAACTTTAATATATTAATTATCTTTTAATATTTTCCAATATCCAGTTTTTTTAGAACCTACTCTTTCAATATATCCTTTTTCTTTTAATGTATCAATATTTCTTTTTATTGTTCGCAATGGTATTCCTGTTTTTTCAGCCAATTCTTTTTGAGTAATATTATTTTTATTTTCTAATTCACTTAATATTAATTTTAAAGTGCCATTTAAAGTGCCATTTAAAGTGCCATTTAAAGTGCCATTTAAAGTGCCATTTGCTAAATTAATTAAATCTTTTTCATCTAATTTTTCATCTCTCAACAGTGGAATTGTTACTCTAAACATCTCTTTATCTTCAAAAACAGGCGGTTTTCCTGAATACAAATATGAATTTTTTGTAATTTTTATAAAACCACTACCTAACTCATCTGCATATCCTA
>CALXKC010000043.1 GCA_944388775.1 uncultured Clostridia bacterium
ATATTAAAATTGTATCAATTCTTATAGGTGCATCATTTACATATTCGACTGTTACTTGAACTTTTCCATCAGATTTCAAATATGGCATCTCTCCATTTTTTCTTACTTCTGCTAATCTTTTTGATAATTTATGTGCTACACTTATCGGATATGGCATATAATCTTCTGATTCATCTGTTGCATAACCAAACATAATTCCTTGATCTCCTGCACCACCATCATTAACACCTATTGCTATATCATTACTTTGTTTTGTTATATTAATATCAACTTTACAAGTTTTATAATCCATATTTATTGATGAATCTGTATATCCTACCTCTTTTAATCTTTCTCTTACAATATTTTCAATATTTATTTTTGCATTACTTGTTATTTGCCCTGCGACTACTACTTTATCTTTTGATATAAAAGTCTCTACTGCGACTCTTGATTCTTTATCTTGTTCTAAACAAGCATCTAGTATTGAATCAGATATAAAATCACATACTTTGTCAGGATGACCTTCTGTTACTGATTCACTTGTTAAATAATAATGTTTATATTTTTTCATTTCTTGTAATTCCTCCATTTCTTTTTTTATTTCTATTCTTATCTATAATTAATGTTAAATTTTATTATCTAAACATAACCTCACTTACCTTTCCATTCGCACCACAATCGATTTTGTGGCTTTATTTTTAGAAAATATAGTACCTATACTAAACCTCAATTTTAAGCATAAAAAATAAAGTACATCAATTTGTACTTTAATGTAAGGTGGATTGCCCACTTATTTTTTACCATTCAACCATTTACCATTTTAAATTTTCTAAAAAATAAATGGTTTTTTTATATAATTTTTCATTATTTTTTTATTTTCAAAAAATTCCTTGAAGCGTTGATATTACTCACTTTCGTTGTCTTTTCTACCCATCAACGCGACACACTCCACATGGCTTGTAAAAGGAAACATATCAACAGGCTTAATACTCTCTATCTCATACAACTCTTCAAACTTAGCCAAATCCCTAACCAAAGTTGCAGGATTACAACTAATGTAAACCATTTTCTTAGGATGAATTTTCATAATATTATCTATACTTTTATTATCCAATCCTTTTCTCGGAGGGTCAACCATAACCACATCTGGAACTACTCCCTTTTCATTTATCAACTCATCTAGCACATCTTCAACGTCACCTGCAAAAAACTCTACATTATCAACGCCATTATTCAAAGCATTTTCTTTTGCATCTTTAACTGCATCTTCAACAATTTCTATACCATAAACTTTTTTAGCATACTTTGCCATAAATAAAGATATTGTTCCAATTCCACAATACAAATCAAATACGATGTCATTTTTATCTATTTTAGCTGCTTCTACACCTAAATTATATAACTTTTCTGCCTGAACTGGATTTACTTGATAAAATGAAAGTGGAGATATTTTAAATTTATACTCTCCTAAGATATCCTCAATATATCCATTACCATATAAATTAACATTTTCTTTTCCCATTATAACATTTGTATTTTTTGTATTAATATTTTTTACAATTGTTTTAACCTCTGGAAAGTTTTCTAATATTTCTTTTACTAATTCTTGCTCTTTTGGAATTAAATTTCCATTTATAACTAATACACACATTACTTCATTTGTCTTAATTCCTATTTTAGTAACAATGTGTCTTACAAGACCTTTTCCTGTTTTTTCATCATATATGCTAATATTATTTTTAACTATCCATTCAAATACAAACTTTGCTAGTTTCTCACTTTTTTCATTTTGTATAAAACATTTTTGAATTGGTATAATTTCATGTGTTCTATTTGCAAATACACCCATTACAGGCTTTCCATTTTTATCTATTCCGACTGGATATTGTGCCTTATTTCTATAAAAATACGGATTTTCCATCCCGAGAGTTTCTTGTACTCGGATTTTTGCTTTCAAAGTTTTATTTACTAAACTTTGAACTGCATTTTGTTTCATCTTTAATGTTTGTTCATATTTAATATGTCTTAAATTACAACCACCACATCTTTTATATGTACTACAATCACTTTCTGTTCGATATTCTGATTTTTTTATAATTTCTAATACTTTTCCAAAAGCATGAGAAGATAATACCTTAACAATTAATACTTTTACTTTTTCTCCTTTTATACTATTTGGAACAAATATTGTAAAATTATCAATCTTGGCAATACCTTCTCCTTCAAATCCGTTGTCTATAATATCAACAATATATTCTTGATTTTTCTTTATTGGTGCTTCCATTGTCTCTCCTCATTTTTCACTAATTGTCTTTTCATTTCTAAAGATACTTTTTCTTTTAATTTTTCAACTTTTTCTTTTGAATTATCTCCATCTTCACATTCAATAGGTTTTAATATTTTTACTGTTACATCCTTTTTAGTTTTAAATATTCTTCTATATCCAGTCGGCTCTCTAAATGTACATACAATAGGAATAATTGGAACGTCATTCCTTACTGCTAAATCAAATGCTCCATTTTTAAATTTTCTAATTTTATTGCAATATGGCCATAGTGCCGCTTCTGGATAAACATGAATTATATTTCCTTCTTTTAATGTTTTATCCATTTCTTTTATGAAATATTTTAGATTCTCAATACTTTTTGGTATTGGAATGGCTCTCAGATATTTTATCAATTTTCTTACAAAAGGAATTTTAAAACTCTCTTCTTGTGTTGTATAATATACTTTTCTCTTTCCAAAAGCTAACCCAACCATTGCACAATCTAAGAAAAGTACATGGTTTGAAACACTTATTGCTCCACCTTTAATGTTTTCTAAATTTTCTTCTCCTTCTATTTTCAAGTCATATACAATCTTCAATAAAACTTTTAAAATAGGATATGCAATTCCATAATATATTAGATTTGAAACCATTGAAAATATTTTGCTTTTAGATATGTATTCATAATTCTTATCTATGTTAAATTCAAGTGGTTGCCACAAATCTATTATATTTTCGTTTTCGAACTCTACAAAATTTTCAAATTCTTCAAGTTCTTCGAACTTTTTAATTCCTTCACTACTTCTCATACTCTTCCCCTACTTTATTTCCTTAATAACAATTTCTGATATTTTGTCACAAGTATCTTGACTAATGTAGTTCTCTTGATTTTTAACCATTTCTTCTTGTAATTCCTTATTGTTTATCAATTCTTTGGTATTTTTTACTACTTTATCAATTGAATCACAACTTATTGACATTTTTCTATTCTCAAAAAATTGTGCGTTATAATTTTCACATCCAGGTATTGGCATTGTATGAATAAACGGTTTTCTTAATGTTGCAATTTCTGTTGTTGTTAATCCTCCTGGTTTTGTTAATATTATTTCACTACTTTTCATATATTCACTTATTTTATCAGTAAAAGGTAGTATAGCAACATTGTCAAATTCTTTATATTTTTCTTCTAATACTTTTTGCAATTTAGAATTATGCCCAGTAGAAACTATAAAAGTTACGTCTTTTATGTTTTTTAATAATTCTTTTAGCATTTCTGTCACATTTCCAAATCCCATACTTCCTGTTAATATAAGGATATATTGTTTTGAATTATCTAATCCTAAATTCTTTTTTACATCTTCTTTATTATATTTCTCCCTATATACTTTAGCTGTTGGTATTCCATATGGCAATAATTTCTCTTGATTTATTCCTTTTTCTATGAAATCTTTTTCTAATTCTTTGTGAGGCACTATAAAATAATCTGGATTTGTTTCTTCCCAAAAAGGTATACAAACATAGTCTGTTGCAACTTGCATGAATTTAATTTCATGTTCTTTTTTTATTGCTGTTAATGCTTGTGCTGCAAAAAGATGTGTTGTTATAATATATTTATACTCATTTTCTACAATATATTGATACAATCTTTTTTTATTTAAGAAATTTAATGCATATACTGGTGATTTTAGATTTGTTTTTTGATACATTTCACCTAATTTATATACTACTTTAAATATTTTTCCATTTCCTTTGGTTGTTTTTATATATAAATTATTTACTTCTTTTCTAATTTTAGGATTAACAATATCTAAATATTCTACCAAATCAACATTTAGCCCTTTTTCTTCTAAACTTTCTTTTATTGCTTTTGCAGCTGAATTGTGTCCTCCTCCTGTCCCACATGATAATATTAATACTTTACTTGACATATATATCTCCTTTATCCACTAATATTATACTATTTTCGACATTTTTATACAAGTACTAATACAAATTTATGGCAAAATTTATTTTGACAATTCATATAAATTATGTTATATTAATATTTAACTTTAGCCATCTAGGTGGTGTGTTGTAAGAGTAGTAATACTCTTTGTTTCAGCTTATGTATAAGCAGAAAGGACAGGTATAATGGAAGAAAAATATACCTATTCAATTCACACAAGTGGTTATATCTCTATCAAAAATCTTTTGCAGGAAACTGTTGCCGTTATTGATTATGACGAACGGCTCAGTTTTACAAAAAAAGCTACCCCAGTAGTGAAAAAAGAAGTCAAAGATTTTCTTAACATGCATGATATACCATATTTCTTGTAAACCACAAGAGAAAAAGAGCTAGAAAGCAAATGCCTTCTGGCTCTTTTTTAATCAATCTCAATTGCTCCTGTATAAAGTCCATAATATGTACCCTTTTGAGCAATCAATTCATTATGATTTCCTCTTTCAATAATTCTACCATGGTCTAGTACCATAATTAAATCAGAGTTTTTAATTGTTGAAAGTCTATGAGCAATTACAAAAACTGTTCTTCCTTTCATCAATTTATCCATTCCATCTTGAACAATTTTCTCTGTTCTTGTATCTATACTTGATGTTGCCTCATCTAATATTAAAACTGGTGGATTGTTTAATGCTGCTCTTGCAATTGAAAGTAGCTGTCTTTGTCCTTGTGATAAACCTTCCCCATTTCCTGTGATCATTGTGTCATAACCATGTGGAAGATGTTTTATAAATTTATCTGCATTTGAAAGTTTTGCTGCTTGCTCAACTTCTTCATCTGTTGCATCTAGTTTTCCATATCTAATATTGTCTCTTATAGTTCCTGTAAATAAACTTGTATCTTGTAAAACCATTCCTAGAGACCTTCTTAAGTCATCTTTTTTGATTTTTCTTATATTTATTCTGTCATATCTAATTTTTCCTTCTTGGATATCATAAAATCTATTTATAAGGTTTGTAATTGTAGTCTTTCCTGCTCCTGTTGCTCCAACAAATGATACTTTTTGACCTTCTTTTGCAACAAGTGATATGTCATGTAATATTCTTTTATGCTCTACATATCCAAATTGTACATTTTCAAATTCTACTTGACCACGAAGTCTTGTATATGTTATTCTTCCATCTTTATGTGGATGTTTCCATGCCCACATTCCTGTTCTTTCTTTGCTTTCTACAATTTTTCCATTTTCCATTTTTGCATTAACTAATGTAACATATCCTTCATCTTGTTCTGGTTCTTCATCTAATAATTCGAATATTCTTTCAGCACCTGCTAGAGCCATAACTATTGAGTTCATTTGTTGTGATACTTGACCTAGTGGGTTTGTAAATGCTTTTACATATTGTAAAAATGCTGCAATACTTCCTATTGTTAATATTCCATTTACTGATAAGATTCCTCCAATTACTGCAACTAATACATATCCTAAGTTTCCAATATTTGCTATACATGGCATTAAGATATTTGCATACATATTTGCTTTTGTCATACTGTCACATAATTGTTCATTTAAGTCATCAAATCTTTTTTTAGATTGCTCTTCGTAATTGAATACTTTTACCACTTTTTGTCCTTCCATCATTTCTTCAATATATCCATTTACTTTTCCTATATCTTCTTGTTGTTTAACGAAAAATCTTGAACTGTTTCCACCTAAATATCTTGATACAAATACCATCAACACTACCATTGCAAGTACAACTAATGTTAGATATATATTTGTAGCAAACATAGCTACTAAAACTGATACCATTGAAACACATGCTGAAAATACTTGTGGAATACTTTGACTAAGCATTTGTCTTAATGTGTCAACATCATTTGTATATGTACTCATTATTTCACCATGTGAACGACTATCAAAATATCTTATTGGAAGTTTTTGCATATGGTCAAACATTTCACCACGGATTTTATTTAATACTCCTTGTGAGATATTTACCATTAATCTGTTGTATGTATATGTTGCAATTACTCCAACTAAATATATTACTCCCATTGCCATTATTACATTTAATAATGCTGTAAAGTCAGGATTTTGCTCACCCAAAAGTGGTGTGATGAAGTCATCTATTAAGTATTTTATGAATTGTACTCCTAAAACTCCAACTAATGCACTTATTATAATACTTACTAATACTACAACTAATTGGAATTTATATCCTTTTGTTACATATTTTAAAAGTCTTTTTATTGTTTTTGCTTTTCCTGTTTTTTTATTCTGCATCTTCATCTCCTCCTTTCGTTTGTGATTCATATACTTCTCGATAAATTTCGTTTGTTTTTAATAATTCTTCTGATGTACCTATTCCATCAATTTTTCCTTCATTTAGAACAATTATTTTGTCAGCATCTTCAATTGATGAAACTCTTTGTGCAATTATAATTTTTGTTGTATTTGGTATTTTTTCTCTAAATGCTTTTCTAATCAAGCTATCGGTTTTTGTATCTACAGCACTTGTTGAGTCATCTAGTATTAAGATTTTAGGTTGTTTTAATATTGCTCTTGCAATACAAATTCTTTGTTTCTGTCCCCCTGACACATTTGTTCCACCTTGATCTAATATTGTATCATATTTGCTTGGAAATTCTTTAATAAATCCATCTGCTTGAGCTAATTTACATACTTCTTCTAACTCTTCTTGATCAGCATCCTTCTTTCCCCATCTTAAATTTTCAGCAATAGTTCCTGAGAATAATACATTTTTTTGTAAAACCATTGCTACTTCGTCTCTTAAAGATTCAATATCATAATCTCTTACATCAACTCCACCAACTTTAACAGAACCTTTTGTTACATCATAAAGTCTTGGTATTAGTTGAACTAAAGTTGATTTAGAACTTCCTGTTCCTCCGATTATTCCTATTGTTTCACCTTGCTTTATATCTAAATTGATATTTTCTAGTGCATATGCATCTTCATCTTGCTCATCACTATATCTAAAACTTACATTTTCGAATTTAATTGAACCATCTTTTACTTCTTTTACTGTTTTTTCTTTATTTTTCAATGTTGGTTCTTCTTCAATAACCTCTAAAATTCTTTCTGCTGATGATTGCGCCATAATTATCATAACAAATACAAATGATAACATCATAAGACTTGATAATATTTGCCATGCATATGTAATAATACTAGATAATTGTCCAGTTCCCATTTCTCCACCAACAATTAGTTGTGAACCAATCCATGAAATTAGTAGTATACATGCATAAATTGTAAATTGCATAACTGGTCCATTAAATGCAATAATTTTTTCTGCTTTTTTGAAATATGAATATACTTCTCCATTTACTTCTTTAAATTTTTCTTTTTCATGGTCTTCTCTTACATATGCTTTTACTACTCTTATTGCACTTACATTTTCTTGTACTACTCTGTTTAACTTATCATATTTTTTGAATACTTTTTCAAAATTAGGATGTGCTTTTCTTGCTATATAGAATAGGATAAAACCTAAAACAGGTATTGCTACAAAAAATACTAATGATAATTTCGCACTTATTGATATTACCATTAATAGTGCAAATATCATCATTATTGGACCTCTTACTAATATTCTTATAATCATTTGAAAGGCCATTTGCACATTTGTTACATCTGTTGTCATACGTGTTACTAAACTTGATGTAGAAAATTTGTCTATATTTTCAAAAGAATAATCTTGTACTTTATGAAACATTTCTTTTCTTAGATTTTTTGCATATACTGCTGATGCTTTTGCTGCAAATCTACCTGATAACATACCAAATGTTAGTGATAATATTGCAGATACTATTAGTAGTCCTCCTATTTCTAGAATATACTTAACATCACCATTTTGTATTCCAACATCTATAATTTTTGCCATTAATAACGGAATTATAACTTCCATTACAACTTCTAAGACTACAAATATCGGTGTTAAAATTGATGCTTTTTTGTATTCTTTTACATACTTTGCTAATTTTTTAAACATTTATCTTTCTCCTTTCTTTTGTCCGTTTGGGGACGGTCGTATTGGGGACGTTTCTCATGCGACATTTTTATTTTTTGAATCTAATTCTGTGATAAATTTTTTGATAATTTATCTAGGGTTTTTAAAAAGTTTTCTTTTTCTTCTTTTGACATATTTTTTTCTAATCTTTTTTCTAATTGTGCAATACTAGAATCCACATTATTTATTATTTCCAACGCTTTTTTAGTTATTGTTATTTCTTTTAATCTTGCATCACTACCTTCTGCTTTTCTTGTGATTAATTGATTTTGTTCAAGTAGTTGCAATATTCCAGCAATTGTTGCTCTTCTCATATCAAATTCACTTTCTATATCTTTTGCATATACTTTTCCTTCTCGTGATTTGTCATTTATGAATTTCAACATAATTGCTTGAACTCCTGTTATTCCATAACTTACAAATGTTTCATCTAATTTTCTTTTAATTTTTCTTGACAACATGTGTATTTGAGCACCTATTTCATATTCTTTTTGCATATTGTTAGCCTCCTAACCAATTTTCTATTTTAATACATTTTTTTTGTGTTGTCAAGTGGTTTTGTGCAAAAAAGCACACAAAAACACATAGATTGCATTTACTATAATATCTATGTGTTTTTTCTTATCATAATAATGCTATTTTTTTGTTAGCGATATTTTTTGTATACCTAAAAATTAATCTTTCTCTATTTTTTATTCGCTAGTTTTTTTATTTTATTAAATCTCTCTTCTTAGTTGCACTTAATAAAATTAGTCGACTTGTACTTATTTATCGAATCAATCAAATTTGAAATTTGATTATAGTATAAGTCTTTTAACTTTGTTACTTGTTCACTATTTAAGTTTTCTTCATCTATCATTCCTTGTTCTAATTTTATTTGTAAAGATATTATATCATTTTTACTATCTTCTATTTTTATATCATTTATAAAATCTTCTTTTTGATTTTTTTGAATAACATCTCTTTTTGGATTTTTTTCATTTAATAAAGGTTGTTTTCTACCAAATAATCTTTTAATGAATTCTATTATTTTATTCATCATTATCATTCCTTTCTTTTGTAATTATTTTTCAACCCCTTCCAGCAAATTTTTCTTCAAAAGCACTTTGTAACTCTCTTTCTTCTTTTTCTAAATATCTTTTAAGATCTATGAAATCTCTTAAACTAAGTTCTTCTATACTCTTTTTTCCTGTCAACTTTAGAATAATCTCTTCATTTTTAGCCTTTTCTTGCTTAATTTTATCTGTTTCTTCATATTTAGGTCTTGGTCCATAACCTCCTCTAAATTCTACATTTTCAAATTCATTCATAAAATTGTCAATATATGAATTTACCGCTTTCATATTTTCTCTATTTGGTTCATATTTAGAAAATTCTTCTTTATGTTCTTCATAATATTTCTTTCCCATAAATAAGCCATTATAGATGACTCCACCTATATAATATTGTAATTGCATGAATGGATTGTTTAGTTCTGATTGTTTTATAGGTTCGTCTATAAGAAAATTTACTATACTATACATAGGTCGTTTTTCATCTTCGAAATCATATATATTATTGATATCGTAGTTAATTCCATATATCGCTCTTTTTCTTTCATCTTGCTCATGAAATTCTGATGCTATGTCTTGTGGATTTGCTGGTAGTCCTTTTTCTTTTCTTTTTCTACAATCTTCTTCTGTTAATGAAATATATAGTCCTATCTCTGAATTGTTTGGTATTCCGCGTTTCTTGAATGATTCTGTCATTAAACTTTCAAAATCGGCATTAGTATCAACTCCATAATATTTAGCCAAATCTTCTTTGCTTATTTTTTCTAATATTTTTTCGATTCCCTTTATTTTGTATTCTTGCTCCATAATTTTCCTCCAAATATTTTATTTTTTATTATAATATCATTAATGTAAAAAAAACTATAAACAAATCCGCATCAAAATTTGTTTATAGTTTTTAGTTTGCTATTGGTAAACATATATAGCAATTTGTATCTTTATAGTATTCTAATGTGAAGTTTCTGTTTATATTTAGATTAGTAGATTTAGCCCATCTTGAAAATATTTCTTTTTCTAAATCGACAATATCTTTTTGCTCTCTTGTTCCAACTTCAAATATAACATATTTGCCTGATGGGATTTTCGTTTTTTTATTTGAAGTATATTTTGTTTTGCTACCTACTATGTAGCAATGATTGCCATTATTATAAGTCGATATTGCATATTGTTCCTCTTTTTTTAGTTTTTCATGTATTCCCTTTTCTTTTAAATAATTATATAATTGCCTAATCTTATATAATAAATCAATTTTTTTATTAGTTTCTGTTTTATAATAATATATTTCTGTTTCTTCTAAATATTTTATTTCATATTTTATGCTTTCATATTCATCATTGTTTTTAAATAAAATAATTGGGAATTGCTTATATGAAATGTTTTTCTCCCTACATTCAATTGGCGTTACTCCGAAATTCTTTTTAAATGCTCTATCAAATGAAATTGTAGAATTATATTGGTATTTCAATGCTACATCAACTATTTTTATATCTGTATTTTTTATTTCTTCAAAAGCTTTACTTAATCTTCTTTTTTTGATGTATTCTGTTATTGTTATACCTGTCATAAATGTAAATATTCTTTGTAATGAATTTACTGAAATTCCTACAATTTTTGCTAATTCATTTATATTAATTTCATTTGTCAGATTTTTTTCAATATATTCATTCATTTTATTTAGATTTTTATAATTTATATTTTCCATAAATACTTTTTACCTCTTTGTATACTGTTTCTTCTAAATAATTCTTATTTTCTTCTAAATCATTTCTTAGCTTTGTAGCACTTATTGTATAATGTTCTCTATTTCTATCTACTTGAACTTCTTGAATGTTTAAATCTCTTGCTACAAATTTCCCATATGGTTCGCTATTGTAGAAGTGAGTTACTGGTATATCTTTAACTAATTTTTTTATATAATCTGTTTGGATTTTTACACTTTTTTCGTCTAATCCATATTGTGATGGCGGATTTTTTGCATATATTATTTTCGCTTTTGGATAGATTTCTTTTATCCAATCTGCTCTTTTTTCTGTTGGTATGTTTATTACATTTGTGTCATATACTATTACATAGAATTCGTCCATCTCACTTAGTCCTTTTTCTATTAAATATTGATGTCCTTTATGTAGTGGTGCAAATTTTCCTATTGTGAATCCTATTTTCATTTTACCACAATTTCCTTTCTTTGATTATTTTTATTTTTTAAATTTTGTAAGTATTTTATTGTCTTTTTTTATTTTATTTTCATATAATAGTTATATATATTTTTTTTGTGAGGTTTTTGTATGAATCCTTGTGCTTTTGTTAATTTTGTTTCATTATTGGCTTGTGATATTGCTAAAGATAAGTCTCAAGATGAAGTTGCTTTTTTAGCTGCTTTTTTTACTCAATTGGGTGATACTTTAGCTACTTTGGCTCTTTTTTAAGATGATTGTTGATTTTCTATATTGCTTTTATATTTCATAGTCTATTGCTTGTCTATCTGTTCTTAGTTATGATTGTTTTGTCATTGTTTCTACTTTCCTATCTTTATATATCTTCTCTTGTTCTAATGTCTAAACTAATTAAATCTTCTAAATAAGGTCGTTTAGGATAATTTAAACTTTTTAATTCTTGTATAGCATTTTCTTTTTTTATAAAATGTAATTTTGCAAATTCTATTTCTTGACCATTTTGTTCTAATTCATTTTTGTAGTTGTTATATAATTCTTCCATTTGTTTTGCTGTAATTTTTAAAATTCCTTTCATCATTGGAGCATATGAATGTCTTTTTCCTTGTGGTATTTCCATATATCTCATTTCATATTCTTGTACTATATTTTTATCAAATAAGTCAATGCCTAATTCTTCTTTCAATTCTCTAGCTATATTATTTACAATATCTACTTGTCCATCCGATTTAATATCATTTTGGTCTAGATTTCCTCCACTAATTTGTAAACCATTTGGATAGGATGTTGTGTCATTCATTTCTCCTACAATATAATATCCATCATGGGTTTCTAAAAGTATTCCGCAGTTTAAATTGTAGCAAGCATATTTTCCTTCAATTCCTACTCTTTCATCAAATAAGTAATGTGCATAATTTGTTTTTTGAATACTCATTTTTATTTTGTCGGGTAATTCTTCAAATTTTGTTACACTCCATATTTCTCCATTGAATAAATGTGGATTTTCTATTAGTTGTTTTTTCCAAAAATTTTCTATTTGAATTTGCAATTTTTGTGGTAGTTGTATCTTTTCTTCTATTTTTGTCACTTCAATTTTTTTGTTTACTTTTATTACCATTGATTTTTACTCCTTTTACTTTGTTTTTTCTTCTATATATTCTTTTGCACATCTTCTTATATTTTTTCTCCTACATGCTTACTTTCATTAATATTTTCTATATTTCAATAGATTCGATATTTGTCAATTTTTGTTTGTCAAAAGTTAATTTCGTAATGCTAGGTTCTTTTATCTCTATTATTTTATTATTAAATACTAGCTTCATTTCTTTATTTAATTCACACCAATTTGTTAATAGAAAACTAATTAATGCACCATGACTTACTAATACTATTTTCTTTTCTAAATTTTCTTTTAATATTTTTTCTAAAAATGATGTGACTCTTTCTGTTGCTTCTTCACAACTTTCTCCTTCTCTTGCCTTCCATTTTTTATCTTGTAAATATGCTTGTACTACTCCAAATGGTTTATTTTCCATCCATTTAGATAAATCTTCTAAATTGCCTAATTTTCTTTCATTTAATCTTGAATCAATATTTATATCAATGTTATTTCTATATGCTATGTATTTGGCAGTTGCTTTTGCCCTTGCATAACTACTAGACCATAGAACATCTATATTTTGTAACTCTGGGCTTTCACTTAGTCTTTTTGATTGTTCTTCTCCTTTTACTGACAAAATATATTTTTCGTTTATTAATTGTGCAGTGTCATTAGTATTTTGAATTCCATTTTCTTTAAGTTCATCAGCATGTTTTACTAAATATATTATTGTGTTCATAA
>CALXKC010000044.1 GCA_944388775.1 uncultured Clostridia bacterium
CTGATACAAAATTCAAAAAAGTAAAAAAACCTAAAAAAGAAAAAAGTGAAAAAACTAACAAAGCTTTACGCATATTAAAAATAGCACTAATTTCAATTGTTACCATTATTTTACTTGCTTTTGTAATTTTTACAATTTTTAATATGTTTAACACAAATATTGTATCAGGAATACAAATTCAAGGTTTAGATGTTTCTGGAATGAGCAAATCAGATGCAAAATATCAATTAGATAATTACATTACAGAAAAGCTACCAGAAGAAATTAAAGTAAAACATGGTGATTTTGAAGCAACAATTTCTTTATCTCAAATTGAAGCAAATATTGATACAAAAACCGCTTCTGAAAACGCATTCAAAATAGGACGAGAAGGAAATCCATTTCAAAATGATTATCAAGTGTTAAAAACTTTATTTAATAATGTAAATATACCACTAACAACTAGTGTGAATACTGAACAATTAACACAAAACTTACAAGAGATATCCACACAACTTCCAGATGCAGTAATACAAAGTAGTTACTATCAAGATGATAACAATTTAATAGTAACATCTGGTAAAGCAGGATATGTAATTGATATTGAACCAACAATTGAAGCTATTAAAAATTCTATATCAAATTTTTCTTGCATTGATACACCTATTGAGTTAGTTGTAAAGGAAGAACAACCAGCAGCAATTGATGTTGAAAAAATACATAATGAAATCTATAAAGAACCTGTAAATGCATATTATACAACAAATCCTTTTACGGTTTATCCTTCTGAAAATGGATTGGATTTTAAGATTTCTGTTGAAGAAGCTAAACAATTAATTACTGCTGAGGCTAAAGAGGAATACTCTATTCCTTTAAAAACTTTGTATCCTAGTGTAACTACAAGTATGATTGGAACAGAAGCATTTCCAGACCAATTAGCTAGTTTTTCAACAAATTATAATACTAGAGCTACTGATAGGACTACAAATTTAAGATTAGCAGCAAATAAAGTCAATGGAACTGTTTTAATGCCTGGTGAAACTTTTTCATATAACAAAGTCGTAGGGCAACGAACAATAGCAGCTGGATATAAGGAAGCACCTATATATGTTAATGGTCAAGTTGTAGATGGTCTTGGTGGTGGAATTTGTCAAATTAGTTCTACTTTATACAATGCTGTAATTTATGCTAATTTAGATATAGTTACTAGAAGCAATCATCAATTTGTACCTTCATATGTTACTGCAAGTAGAGACGCAACAGTTGTATATGGCTCAACTGATTTTCAATTTAAAAATAACAGAAAATATCCAATAAAAATCATGTGTTCAGTATCTGGTGGAGTTGCTTCAGTTAGAATCTTTGGTTTAAAACAAGATGATGACTATGATGTAGAAATTTCTTCTTACATAACAGGTCAAACTTCAACAGCAACTTATTCAGAAGCATATAAGATTTTAAAGAAAAATGGAAAAGTAGTAAGCAAAGTACTACTATCAAAAGACACTTACAAAAGACATTAAAATTGTTTTTTCTTATAAACGAAACTAATATTTGCAATTTTCTATAAATAACGAATGTGAATGGAAGAATATTATAAATTCTTTAACTAACAAGTAGGAGAATCTCAAACTCGCTTTGAGAGGTGCCTACTTGTTAATTTTAGAATTTATTTATTCTGCAATGTTAACCGAGTTATTCATAGAAAATTGCAAATATTAGTTTCGTCTTTTTTTGTTACATGGCTAAAGTCCCATTAGGTGTATCAGTAATAATTAGTATATCCTCTTCTCTACCATTTTCGACATTAATATAAACTAAAAACTCCTTATCATCAACTTTCCCTTTAAACTCATAGCAAAGAATCTCTGTTTTCCATTCAGTAGGAATCATCGCAAGACCTTCACTTTCAATTTGCAAATTCTTATTTAAACTAGACTTTGCCTCATCAACTGTAATCTTAGGTTCAGTTAAAGTCCTAATAGTATGATTATTCAAATATCCTGTTGTTTCCACTCCTAATACTTCCCCATTATCCAAAGCAACTTTTACTTTAATTAAATCCGAGTACAAAATAACATCATCTTGAGTTGCAGCATAATTAATAGTAACTATCCCTTCTTGTTTCAAATAATATGTTTCTTTCATATTTTCAAAACCTCTTGATGTTAGAAACTCTATGCCTATATTATTTGCTTCATCTTGTGAAATAATTTCTGCTGAAACATCTCTATTAGTATTCATATTCACTATATGTCCACCTTTTTTAGAAACAGATATATTAATAGTATTATCTTCTTGATTTGTTATTGAAAAATCGTAAACTGGAATCGTAGCATTTTCAGATAATCCTAAATTTGTTACTTCCTTACATTTATCTTGTCCAACAAAATCGATGGCTTTTTGCTTTGCATCTTCTTCTGATATATCATCTCCTGTAAGTCCTTTAGGCTCTGAACTAGTTAGATGTTCAGAAAAAGCACCATCATATATTAATCCAGAATATTCGTGAAAATTTTCCTCTAAATTACTAAAACTTTCTTGAGAAATATTATCGACTTGTTGTGCAAAAGCTACTGTTCCTTTTTCAGTCAATTCATCCCATTTAAATCTACCTTGATTTAAGTCCTCTGATAACTGATTTAGTGTATTTTCCAATTCTACACTATATCCATGTAATTCTTGCAAATTATCTAAATCCTCTTGTGTTAAAGCCTCATCATATATATTTTTTCTTGATAAAGAATAACTATAATCACTAACCTGATTTAAAAACTTTTCTGTATTTTGCAATTCTTGGCTTTCTATTGGAAGTCTTGCCAAATAACTTTGTGCAAGATTTGCCTCTCTCCAAAGATTTGTTAAAGTTTCAGCTCCATGTTCAGGTGTTGAAGATATTAAAGATTTAGCAAGATATGTTTCAACATTTTGCACATAATCTACCAATTCATAAAATGCCATATTATATGAATTTTCAGATGCCTGTCTATATTCTCTTTGCTTACGGTAAAGCAAAAATCCTAATATTGCAACAATCACTAACAATACCATAATAACACTAAACATATGCCCTTTTTTTAATCGATTTTTCCATTCTACTAATTTATTCATCTTTTAACCTCCTTCAATCACTTTATTTGCAAAATCTATGCTTTCCAATTGTTTTTACTACTGGCCTTGACCATATCCATTTATTAGTTGCAGTAGCTGGATTAAAATAATAAATGCATCCACCAGTTGGATCCCAGCCATTCATCGCATCTTGCGCTGCTTTATATACTGTAGAATTCTCATCAATTGGCGCATTTATTTGACCATCTGCAACTGCTGTAAAAGCTCCGCTTTGATATATAACTCCCGCTATTGTATTTGGAAATTGTGAGCTTTTAACACGATTTAATATGACTGCACCAACTGCAACTTGTCCTTCATATGGCTCTCCTCTTGCTTCTCCATTTATTGCTCTTGCCATTAGTTGTAAATCAGATGCACTACTACTACTTGCAGCATAACTAACATCTTCTTTAACAATTCCTTCATCTATAAAGAAAATAAAAAATAATAACATCATTAAAAATACGAAAACTATACTTATTTTGAAAAAATTCTTCACTTTAAAATTCCTTTCTTTTCAAACTTTTCTTTATTATTTTGTACCTTTTGAAAAAAAATATTCCATTTTTTGAATTTTTATCTGTTTTATGTTAGAATATTGAAAAACATTTGTTATAAAATTTGAAGGGAATGTTAATATGAAAAAAATTTTAATTTTTTATGCATCATATGGAGGAGGACATCTAAATGCCGCAAAATCAATTTATGAATATATTACGAATAATTACAAGCAATATGATATAGAAATGATAGATTGCATGAAATACGTTAATAAAACTATTGAAAAAATAACTACAGCTGCATATAGAGAAGCTGCAAAAAAAATGCCTTGGGTTTGGGGACGAATTTATAATGATTCTCAAAAAGGTCCTTTGGCACATCTATCTTCAAGGTCAAATAAAATAATGGCAATCAAATTATTAAAATTATTACGTGAGAAACAACCTGATTTGATTATTTCTACACATCCTTTTGGAAGTCAAATGTGTAGCTATTTAAAACGAAAAGGAAAAATCCATGCAAAAATCGCAACAGTTATGACTGATTTTGCTCCTCATGACCAATGGTTAATTGGAAGTGATTTTACTGATTATTATTTTGTCGCTCATGATAAAATGAAACAATATTTAATTAGTAAAAATATTCCTGAACAACATATATTTGCAACTGGAATTCCTTTATCAAAAAGGTTTTTAGAAAAACATGATAAAAATAAAATATTAAAAGACTTTTCTTTGTCTGAAAATAAGAAAACCATACTATTTTTTGGTGGCGGAGAATTTGGACTTGGAAAAAGTAAAACTGTTGAAATTTTCGAAAGTTTTGTTTCCTTTAATCATGATTTACAGATAATTGGTATTGCTGGAAAAAATGAGAAAATGAAATTGGCTTTTGAAAATATAGTAGACAAATATAATGCAAAAGATAGAGTTAGAGTTTTACCTTTTACAGATAAAGTTCCTGAACTTATGTCTGTGTCAACTTTAGTTGTCACTAAACCTGGTGGAATGACTACTACTGAAAGTTTGGCTTCTCATTTGCCTATGATTATAATAAATCCAATTCCTGGGCAAGAGGAAGAAAATGCTGAATTTCTTGAAAGTAAAGGTATTGGTATTTGGATTAAAAAAGATACTAATGTCTCTTCTTTATTAAATGATTTGTTTTCAAATTCTAATAAGTTAGAGATTATGAAAGAAAATACTAAACTTCTTGCTAAACCTAATTCTACTAAAGATATTTGTGAAATTCTTCTAAACTAAAAGAGCACCTATTTTGGTGCTTCTTTTAGTATAAGGTCTCCATTTAACAAAAAAATTTCAAAATTTAGTGTTTTTTGACGAATTTCAACAGGTATTATGATTCTATTTTTATCATCCATTTTCAGAAAAGAAATTACTTTCTGATTTTTCAATTCATCTTCAACCTTCGGTTTTAATCGAATCATCGAATTTCCCATTGAACATAGCGCAATCTCTTTACAATCTTTAATTTTAGAAAATTTAACTAATTCAACTGGTAATTGCAATCTCCCCTGTTTGTCTAATGTCCGTATCACCTTATTAATCATATGCTTTCCCTCCTATGAATCAGGGTTTATTTGTTATGTAAAACATTTTATCATATAATAATACATTTTTCAATAGTTTACCAATCATTCTCTTGAGAATTTTACAATTCCCTTCTTCCTTCTAAAGCCTTAGTTAAAGTAATCTCGTCAGTATACTCTAAATCTCCACCAACAGGAATACCATGTGCTATCCTTGTAACTTTAATTCCTAAAGGCTTAATCAACTTAGATAAATACATAGCAGTTGCTTCACCTTCAACTCTTGGATTTGTTGCTAAAATTACCTCTTTTACTTGTCCATCCATAAGCCTTGATAACAATTCCTTTATTTTTATATCATCTGGTCCAACCCCATTCATAGGAGAAATTGAACCATGTAAAACATGATAAACGCCTTTAAATTCATGCGTTTTTTCCATTGCAATAATATCTCTAACATCTTCTACTACACATATTACACTTGTATCTCTTTTTGGATTTGCACATATCTCACATGGATCTGTATCAGAAATGTTAAAACATTTACTACAATATTTCAAATTTTTCTTTGCATTGATAATAGAAGAAACAAATTCGTTTGTTTCTTCTTCTGAACAATTTAATATATAAAAAGCAAGTCTTGCAGCTGTCTTATGACCAATGCTTGGCAATCGCTCAAAACTTTCTATTAATTTTTCAATAGATGGTGAATAAAGTGACATCGTTTCCTCCTAAAAGCCATTTTTTAACAAAGGTCCGTCCCTAAATCCCTAAAAACAGGGATTTTTAGGACCGTCCCTAAAATCCCCCTAGTCCAGGTATGTTAAATTTTCCAAGTTGATCTGCTTGTGCTGAGTCCACTTTTCTTAATGCTTCATTTACACATGTTAAAATTAAATCTTCTAGCATTTCTACGTCATCTGGATCAACTACTTCTGGTTTTATTTTTATTTCTTTTATAATTTTTTCTCCTGATACTTTTACACTTATTGCTCCTCCACCTGCTGTTGCATCAAATTCTTTTGTAGCTAATTCTGCTTGTGATTTTTCCATATCTGCTTGCATTTTTTTAGCTTCTTTCATTAAGTTATTTAGATTCATTCCTCCGAATCCTCCCATTCCACCTGGGAAACCTCCTCTTTTACCCATTCTAAATTCTCCTTTCTTCATTCATTATTTATATATTTTTTTCTTCATTATTTATATATAATTTTTACCTTTAATTTTTTTGTTACATCTCAAAACAGTTATTAATCTATTATATTGAAAGGTATATCTGACTCATTTGCAAGATTTTGTAAATTTTCTTCTCTAGTTACTTTATGTGTATTTTGTTCTGGTACAATATACTTTATTTGCATTTCTTTGCCACACGCCATTGAAACTAGATTTGAAATTTCTCTCATATTTTCTTGCTTATCTAAAACTAACTTTCCAAATGATGTCATACCATTTGGAAATTCTATTCCAACTGTCATATCATTTATTTCTTTTGCATTTGTTCCCATTAAATTAGTGTATAAAACTCTTTTTCCTCTTTGCTTTAAATCATTTAATATTTGTGGCCAATATTCCTCTGAATTTCTAGAAAATTTCGTTGTGGTTGCAGTAGTATTATTAGAGTTTGATCTTGTTTTTGTTTGTTTTACTGCACTATTTAAATTACTTGAATTACCTGAATTATTCAAATTATTTGAAACGCTTTTTTCTGCTATATTTGTGGTTGTATTCATATTTGTAATACCATTTTGAAACACATTTCTATTATTTCTCAAATAGTTTTCGATTTTAGCAACTCTTGCCTCAAGATTTGAACTAGAATTTTGACCATTTTGTATTCTGTTACTTTGAACATTATTTTCATTCATAGTTCTAGGTTGGCACAATTTTATCATACCAGCTTGAAACATTATAGTTTTTTGAGTGGTTCTCTTTATATCATTTTCCATTTCTGACAATTCATATATTATATTAATAAGTTGTTCCTTAGTTGTTTTGTCCGCAATATTTTTTATCTTAGCTTTTTCCTCGTCATTATACATTTCTAATTTTCCAGCCGTCTTATAAACAAGAACATCCTTACAATATTTAATCATTTCCCACAATAAATTTACTATATCTTTTCCTTCATTTAGAATAACATCTACCGCTTCTAGTGTTTTGTCGATATCATATGAAAAGACTGAATCAATAACATCATGTACTAAAGCTGTACTAGGTATACCAACTAAATCTCTGATCTTATTTTCATCAATTTTATTATCCCCATCTTGAACACATCTTTCCAAAATAGAAAGTGCATCCCTCATTGCTCCCTCTGAAAGAATAGCAATTATATTTAATGCTTCTTCTGTTATTTCTATTTTACTTTCTTCACATACTATTTTTAAACGTTTTATTATATCTTCATTTGATATTCTTTTAAAATCAAACCTTTGACATCTTGAAAGAATTGTTGCTGGTAATTTTTGTGGTTCTGTTGTTGCCAATATAAATTTAACATGCTCTGGTGGTTCTTCCAATGTTTTTAACAAAGCATTAAAAGCTCCTGTTGAAAGCATATGCACCTCATCTATAATATATACTCTGTATTTTGCCTTTGTTGGTAAAAAATTAACCTCTTCTCTTATACTTCTAATATCTTCTACACTATTATTTGATGCAGCATCCATTTCAACTATATCTGTTAAAGCTCCTGCCAAAGCTTCTTTACATATCTCACATTCATTGCAAGGCTCTCCATCTTTTGGATTTAAACAATTTACCGCTCTAGCTAAAATTTTAGCAGCTGATGTTTTTCCTGTTCCTCTTCCACCATTAAAAAGATATGCATGTCCTACTCTATTTGCTATTATTTGATTTTTTAATGTTCTTGTAATTGCCTCTTGCCCAACCATTTCTCCAAATGTTAATGGTCTAAATTTCCTATAAAGTGCTGTGTACCCCATATTACCACATCCTATAAATCAATCCTTTAAAAAATGGCTGATACTCAATCTCTCTATGGAAAGATTCCACATAAAGATTACTACTTATTGCTGCTCCCTTCCGGGCCTGACAAGATTCATAGGTCTTTATCGGATTCTCTCCATACAAAGATTAAGTTCAAACCATTTGTATTATATAATGAAATTTAGTATTTTACAAGTCAAATTCAAAATTTTTTAAGAATCAATTTTGAATTCTTTTAAATATAAAATCACTCATATCTGTAATTTCTTGAGAAGTTGTACCTTGTCTCACTACATCACCTACTGGAATATCTAAAGAAATATTCGTCTGATATTCCTTTCCACTTTGTGTACTTATTGTAAAATCAAATGTCAATTTTGCTTGTAACTGTTCATTTGTTATCCCTGCTTTTGATAGTAACTGCTGATTATTAATTTCTAAATCATCTGTTGCATATTCCATCAAATTATCATATGAACAACGAAAACTAACTAATCCCCCTTGATTTGAAATCTCTAATTTTTTTAAATTTGACTCCATCCCTCCTGTATACACAATCTCTTGTACAACATTATCCTCTTTGTTTTTAAATATTTGTTGTTCTTCCTCACTATCTGGTTTATATATTTTTACTTTATCACTGTTTTGTCCTTCAACTACAATATTATTAATTGATACAGATGTTATAGTTTCAGTACCGTCATAATCACTGTTTTTATCAATATACAAATAAATATCATTATATTGATACAAATCAAAATTCCACCTAGTACCCACGGCCTCTTTACTTATCCCATCTGATGAACTAATAACTGAAATTTTAGTTAACTCAAAAGGCATATTAGTCTCACCTTCTACATTATAACGTAAAATTAAAATTCCAACTACAAAAAATATAATTGCAATTATTGTTATAATCATAACTATATGGAATGACTTTCTATGCGTTAAATACTTAAACTTTTCTATCATCTTTAACCTCCAATAGGGATTTAGGGGACGGTCCTAAAAATCCCTTTTTCTCAATTCCTTGAAAAAATCTTTCAAAATTTTCTCACATTGTGTTTGTAAAATTCCCGTTTCCACAATCACCTTGTGATTAAATGTAAAATCTTCAAACAGGTTTAAAACTGAACCAGCAGCACCTGTTTTTTTATCCATTGTTCCTATATATAAGTTTCTAATTCTTGAATTTATGATAGCTCCTGCACACATAGAACATGGCTCTAATGTAACATACATATCACAATCTAAAAGTCTCCATGCATCTATCCTTTTACTTGCTTTTTGAATTGCTAATATTTCAGCATGTTTTGTTGTATCTTTTTTAGTTTCTTTTAGATTATGCGCTCTTGATATAATCTTCCCATCTTTAACTATAACACATCCAACTGGTACTTCCAATTTGTCATATGCCTTCTTTGCTTCTTTCAAGGCTTCTTTCATAAATCTTTCTTTTTCTTGCATAACTTTCTATAAAATATATAACTATATCTTTTCCTTTCTTTTTGCTTTTAATATATCATATTATACACTTTAATCACTAATTTTGTAAAGTCTGTTTTTATCCTTAATAATGTTTAATACTAATAATCTAAATAATTTTAAACTCAATATTTATTCCACATAAATTATGTTGTATGGCATTTTATTTTATAAAAAATTTGATTTTTTCATAAGTATTTTTTGTGCTTTTGTAAAATCGAGTAACTCATTCATTTTTATTGTGCTACCATAAAAATTGCGTGTAAAAATATGTCACACAAATACTAAAGAAGAGGGGGTTTAAAATGCAAATTAAAGGCAAAGAAGTTGGCAATATAGAAATAACAGTTTATAAAACAGAAGATGGTTATCCTTTCTTTTATATAAGACCTGATGATGAATCATTACTACCAATTGTTGATATTTTAGAAGATACATTGAAGCTTTATTAACTGCATAGGGAATATACTTTCCTATAATTAAAAAATGAATAGATTGAGCTTTCAATCTATCCATTTTTTATGTTTATTATGTCATTAATCTTTTTTGGTCTACCCAGAGGGACTCGAACCCCCATCGGTCGCTTAGGAGGCGACTGCTCTATCCTGCTGAGCTATAGGTAGATATTAAGTTATCAAAAACATTATATTATATTTAATCATAAAAATCAATATTTTTATCTTACTTAAACAGAAGAAATTTTATTAAAAAGTTTACATTTAATTCCAGACTTATCCACATTTCATCCACAATTTTGTAAATTTTTTACAAAAGTATTGACAATATGTAGCAATTAATGATATATATAATTTATACAAGATTTGATTTTATGTTAATTTTGTATTATAATAATATTGTATCATATTATTAAATTTTGTTCATACTATTTTATAAGGTGATAGTATGGTAATAAAAAATTTTCATAGTTTTTCAAAAAGGAGGAGATATGTAATGGCTAAATTAAATAAAAGTATATCTATTGAAGATATGTTAATAGATGAAATTGAAAATTCTAGTACAAACGACTGGGATGAATTATGCAATGCATGTTCTTCTCTTATTAAAGAAGCTAATATGTCTGATGAAGATATTGATGAAATTATAAAGAAAGTTAAAAATGGTACTATATAAAATGAGAATTGTAGTAGATACAAATGTTTTTATTAATGGAATATTTAAAGGAGATAGCTTTTGTAAAGCTATTTTTACATTAAAGAGCCTAAATAAGGTTACTTTTGTTATGAATAAAGATATGCAAAACGAATTATTAGTTACCTTTGGTAATATTCTTATGGAAGCTATAAAAAGGATACCTAAAAAAAAGGAATTCAATATCTTTCCTTTAATGGCTACTCTTTCAAAATGTTTATGGCAAGTTGAAGAAATAGACCATATTATTAATACTAATTATTGTAAAGATGATAAATCTGATAATAAATTTATTGATTGTTGCATAGATGGCAATGTAAAATATTTAATAACTCAGGACACTCACATTAATTCAGTTAGTGAACAACTTCAATCAGAGCATAACATTGAAATATTAAGTCCTTTTCAATTCTACACTAAATACCAAACAAAACAATTATAGAACGGTGATAAAAATGCAACGAATACTAAGTTATATGAGAAAAGCAATAGAAGAATATAAAATGATAGAAGAAGGAGACAAAATCGCAGTATGCCTATCTGGTGGAAAAGACTCTATAACAATGCTTTCTGCCTTTAAAGCATTACAAAGATTTTATCCAAAAAAATTTGAAATAATAGCAATCAGCATAAATCCAGGATTTGAATTTTTTGATACAAAACTATTAGAAAACATATGCAATAATTTAGATGTACCTTTATTTATTGGAGAAAGTAATGCAAAAGCAATAGTTTTTGATATTAGAAAAGAAAAAAATCCATGTTCTTTATGTGCAAATTTACGTAGAGGTGTAATAAATTCAATTGCAATAAGAGAAGGCTGTAATAAAATAGCATTAGGCCATAATCAAGATGATGTTTTAGAAACTTTCCTACTTAATTTATTATATACTGGAAACATTGGAACATTTTCTCCTGTTAGTTACATGGACCGTACTAAAATAACCTTGATTAGACCTTTAGTATATACTCCAGAAAAGACTATACGAAGTTTTGTACGTAAAAACAATATTGAAGTAATGAAAAAAGTATGCCCAATGGATGGCACATCAAAAAGAGAAGATATGAAACAATTAAT
>CALXKC010000045.1 GCA_944388775.1 uncultured Clostridia bacterium
TATATATTTGGAACTGGTTTTTATTGATTTTTATATTATTTTAGAACTTTGAAATTTTTTTTCATGTCTTTATCCTGACAAATAGCAAGAATTTCTTGCTATTTTTCAATTTATATAGTAAAATAAAGCCATAAAAAGCAAAAGAAAACAGCATACAAAAAAGATAAGGAATGTGATAAAATGAGAGATTTTTGGGAAGAAGTAGAAAGTGAAAACACAAAAAAGAAAATAAACAAAAAGAAAATAATAACAATATCAGCAATTGTAGTGATATTAATATTAGTAATAACAACAACACTAATATACATATATAATCAACCAGCCAGAGAATGGATTGATAAAAACATACTAAGAAAAGAAGTATTACAAAACAATGCAACAACAATAGAATTAAAAGATGGACAAAGCAGTATATATGCATTTAATAAATACATAGGAATATTAAGTAAAACAAAACTAAACATATATAATCAAAGTGGAAATTCAGAAGCAGAACTAGATATACAAATATCAAATCCATTATTCAATTCTGCAAATAGATTTTTAGCAATTGCAGAAAGCCAAGGGCAAAAGTTTTATTTAATAGAAGATAAAGAAATTAAATGGGAAACAGAAGTAGAAGGAAATATATCACAAATTAATGTCAACAAAAATGGATATGTTGCAGTAGCAATTACAGGAACAAGCTATAAAACAGTAGTAGCAATGTACTCACCAGAAGGAAAAGAACTATTCAAAACATATCTATCATCAAGTAGAGCAGTTGATATAACAATCTCAAATGATAACAAATACTTAGCAATTGCAGAAATTGATACATCAGGTACGATAATAAAATCTAGTGTTAAAGTAATTTCAATTGAAAAAGCAAGTACAGACCCAACAAATTCAGTAGAAAATACATTTGAAGGAGAAAATGATAAATTAATAACAAATATCCAATACCAAGATAAAGACAGGTTATTATGTATGTACACAGATGAAATTACGATTATAGAAAATGGAGAAGAAACCATATTAGTAGACAACAACAATAAAAAAGTAATATTTCAATCTGTAGAATTAACAAATAACGCAGTATCAGTCGAAGAAAAATCCTCAGGGCTATTTACTGCAAATTCAGAAGTAAGTATAGTAAGTACAGATAATAAAGAAACAAAAACATATACTGCTGAAAGTGTAGCAAAAAAAATAATAACATATGGAAATAAAATAGCATTAAATTTAGGAACAGAAGTAGAGTTTATAAGTACAGATGGATGGCTAGTTAAGAGATATATAGCAAGTCAAGAAATAACAAATATTGTAATGTCAGAGACAATAGCAGGTATTGTATATAGAGATAAAATTGAAATTGTAAATTTATAGGAGGAAGAAAAATGGTTGGAATAATTATAGATATCTTAATAGTTGTATTTTTAGCACTATCAGTATTCTTAGGATATAAAAAAGGATTTGTATCACTTGCAATAAAATTATGTGCATTTATAATTGCAATCTTAATTACATTTGTATTGTACAGACCAATAGCAAATTTAATAATTAATACAACAAGTATAGATGAAAGCATCGAAGATAGTATATACAACAAAGTAACAGAAACAATGCAAAAAGATAGCAATGATGAATTAACAAGTGATTTAATAGAAAGTGCAAAACAAGGAATGTTAGAACAATCAGCAAGAGAACTAGCAATTAATATTGTATATGCAGGAACAGCTATTGTTTTATTTATCATAGTTAGAATAATATTGATATTTGTAAATGCCTTAGCTAATTTAATAGCTAAATTGCCTATTATAAAACAAGCAAATGAAGTAGGTGGGGCGATTTATGGGTTATTGAGAGGTATAGTTATAATTTATTTAGCATTGTTAATCATATATTTTGTTGGAGAATTTTATCCTAATAATATAGCAACACAAAGTATAAACGAAACTACATTAACAAAAGTAATGTATGAAAATAATTTATTTAATATATTTTTTGATTAAAATTTATTGCGTTTTGTGATGAATTTTGTTATACTATTACCATGAAATTTTAGGAGTGAGTATTTTGGAAAACAAAAAAACAAACAAAAGAACAAATACAGCGAAAAATAAAGGGAATGTAAAAAATAATAAAAATAAAAATTCAAATAACGCAAAAAATGCTAAAAACATAAAAAATACAAAGAACACAAAAACAAAACAAAAGAAAAAAATGTCAGTAGGCAAGAAAATATTGCTAATACTTTTACTAATAATATTAGTAGCAGGAGGAGTATTTGCATATAAAACCTATAAAAACGGTGGTGGATTATCAGGAATGCTTGCAACAGCAGTTGGGCATGATGAAAACACTAAGAAAAATTTAGGAGAATTTAGATGCTTAGTATTAGGAATAAGTACAGACGAAGAAGGGGCATTATTAACAGACACAATAATGGTAGCATCATATAATCCAAACACGCAAAAAGCAACACTTCTTTCAATACCACGTGACACTTATACAGGAAATACGCCATCAAGAGCAACAGCCTATGAAAAGATAAATTCAGTATATAGTAGACATGAAGATCCACAAGATGTTTTGGATGAAGTAAATGAAATAACAGGATTAAACCTAGAATATTATGTAATAGTAAAAACAGAAGGATTTATAAAATTAGTTGATGCAATTGGTGGAGTTACATTTGATGTTCCAATAGATATGGACTATGATGATACATCACAAGACTTACACATCCATTTAAAAGCAGGAGTTCAAGAATTAGATGGAGATAAAGCAGAACAATTAGTGCGTTTTAGACATAACAATAACGGAACATCATATCCAGAAGAATATGGAGACAATGACACAGGAAGAATGAGAACTCAAAGAGATTTTATAATGGCAGTAATAGAGCAAACAGCTAAAGTAGAAAACATATTCAAATTAGGACAAATATTAGAAGTAGCAGAAGAAAATGTAATAACAAATATAGATTTCAATGTTGCAAAAGACTACATTCCATATGCAGTTGAATTTAGCACAGAAAATCTATTAACAGCAACATTACCAGGAGAAAATACAAATAAAAATACATCAGGAACATGGATATTTGTAGCTAATGAAAAAGAAACAAAAGCATTAGTACAAGAATTATTTTATGACAGAGATTTAGAACAACCAACTGAGGAAGCTGGAAATACAACTGGAAATGAAACAAATAGCACAAGTAGCAGTAGCAATAGCTCAACAGGAAATCAAACGAGCAGTTCAAAAGTAAGTAAAGCAGATATAAAATTAGAAATACTAAACGGAAGTGGAAATGGCAAGAAACTACAAAATGTAGTAAATGAATTAGAAAATGCAGGATATGAAGTGTACAGGACCGGAGAAACAAATTCTACTTCTAAAACCACAATAATTAATAAAAAAGGTGCAGCAGATACAATATTAGAAAATATCAAAACAATTCTTGGAGTTGGAACAATATCAAATTCACAATCAAGTTCAAGTAAAGCAGATGTTACAATAGTAATTGGAAGAGATTATGAATAATGTCGCACTGGGGACGTTTCCCATGCGACATTATCTAACTATAATTTAAGTTTATTATCTATAATATCTTTTAGTTCTTTTATACTTTTTAGGTGTATAATAAAAAATTCTATAAATCAAAAGTAAAGCAACAAAAATCACAGCAATATATATTATAAAAGTAGGAATACGAAATTCTTCAACATCATGAGATGCAATCAAATCAGTAGTATATTCAACACCATTAACAGTATATGAAACTTTTCCTAGTACATCTCCTCCATAAATCGGAGCTTTAATATCATCATTCAAAACAATATTTGGTTCAATATTATCATTATTTTCAGAATTATCCACTAAAGCATTAATATCTTCACTAACCAATAAATCTAATTGTTTAGTATCCTTAGTAGCATTTGAAACTTCTATTTGAGTCGCAACATCATTTTTACTTGCAATAGTTTTTAATGAATAATTATTATATCCATATTCATATAAAGAAATAGCATCTGCAAATCTTGAATTAGATGAAGGACAACCTAGAACAACATTTATCAATTCAATATCATTGTTATATCCAACACTAACTAAACAATCTCCAGCTTGTGTGGTAAAACCAGTTTTACCAACTGTAACATAAGAAGTATAATATTGACTTTCAGGAACTAATAAATAGTTAGTAGAAGAATATAAACGGCTATCATGCATATTAGTTGCAGGAATAGCACAAGAAGCCATGCCAGCAAGCTTTCTAAAATCATTATTTTTAATACAATATTGCATCAATTTAGCTAAATCATAGGCAGTTGAATAATGATTATCATCATGTAATCCATAAGCATTTGTAAAATGTGTACCAGTTAAGCCAAGCTCATTTGCCTTTGTATTCATCATAGAAACAAAACTATCGATAGAACCACCAACATATTCTGCTAGAACATTTGCAGCATCATTTGCAGAATGTGTTAAAAGCATTTCTAGAAGCTGTTCAATAGTTAATTTCTCACCAACTTGAATATCTGCTATTGAATAACCACTAGGAATAGATGTAATAGCATCATGGCTTGCAGTTGTTACATCATCTAAATTACCATTTTCAAGAGACAAAATGGCAGTCATAATTTTAGTAGTACTTGCAGGGTACATTCTTTCATTCTCGTTTTTGCCATACAAAATTTTATTAGTTCTATTGTCAATTAAAATTGCACTACCGGCTGAAATTGTTGGCTCGTTAGCTGCATATGTGTTTAGTGTTATTAAATTGCAAAATAAAAATGCTAGTGAAAATATTATAATAACATATATCTTTTGTAATCTATTTTTATGCATATTAATATCATTCCTCTCGTAATTCATAACTTATATTAATATATCGTATTATGTCGAAAATTTCAATCAATTTTAAAAAAATAAAAAACAAAAAAGGAAGGTGCGTATGAAAAAATTAAATTTAAAACAAAAAAAGATAATAGCAATTATTCTAATTATATTAGTTATAATTGCATATTACTATCTATATTTAAAAAACTCAACAGAAGAAATAAGTAATCAAGATTTAGAAGTTAATAATACACAAGAAAGTAATCAGACAAATGAAACAGAAAAAGAAGGCGAGGATACAATTGTAGTACATATATCTGGAGCAGTAAATATTGAAGGAATTGTAGAGCTAGAAGCAGGAAGTAGAATTGCAAATGCAATTGAAAAAGCAGGAGGAGTTAAAGAAAATGCAGATATGACAGATATAAATTTGGCATATCCACTAGAAGATGGAATGAAAATACATATACCAACAAAAGAAGAAACAGAGGCAAATAAAAATAACGAAAATATGATTGATGAAAGCTATATTATTTCCTCATCTGGGGGAGTAAGTTCAAAAGAAGATACAAATAGTACACAAGGTAGCAGCTCAACAAGTACAAGTAGTAAAAAGGTGAATATAAATACAGCCACACAAGAAGAATTAGATACATTGCCAGGTATAGGACCATCAATTGCATCAAAAATAATAGACTATAGAGAACAAAATGGTAAGTTTAATAGCATTGAGGAAATTAAAGAGGTTAGTGGGATTGGTGATGCAAAATATGAGAAAATAAAAGATTCAATTACAATAAAATAATACGATATATAATAAAACACTTGACATTTTAAAAAATCCATATTAAAATGTTAGCGAAGGCTAACAAAAAACATTAAAGCTAAATAAAAATTATGCCTCAGGAAGGAAAATAATCATGCAACTAACCAATTCCCAAGAGGAATATTTAAAAACCATATATTTACTAGAAAAAAACAAACAAAAAGTGCGAGTAACAGATATTGCTCAAAAGATGAATATAACAAAACCAAGTGTAAATAAAGCACTTAGAATATTAAAAGATTTAAAACTAATTAATTATGAAGTATATGGAAATATAGAACTAACAAAAGAAGGTAGACAAAATGCAAAAGAAATAATAAAAAAACAAGACACACTAGAAATATTTTTAATAGGAATATTAGAAATAGAAAAGAAACAAGCAGAAGAAGAAGCAAAAGCAATAAAACATGCAATGTCAAAAGAGAGTATAGAAAAATTAGACAACTATATTACCAAAATATTAGACTTAGGAGATTTAAAATGCGGATATGATGTGAATAACGAAAAATGTAGGAGTTGCATCAAAATAACTGCAAGGGAAAGGCTAAAAAAAGCCAAAGACAGTGAAATTAAAATATAAAAAGATTTATAGGTAAAACTAATGCAATCCGTCTAAATATAGTAAAAGAAGTAGAACACGGTTGAAAAATAAGTAAAAATTGGGAAAGGAAAGTGAGCAAAATGCTATTAGAATTACAAGATATATGTTTTGAAAGAGATAACAAAAAAATATTAAAAAATATAAATTTAGAACTAGACATAGAAAAATTTATTGCAATAACAGGTCCAAATGGATCTGGAAAATCAACATTAGTAAAAATCATAATGGGAATTGAAAAACCAGATTCAGGCAAAATCATATTTGAAGGAAAAGATATAACAAACTTACCAATAAATGAAAGAGCAAAATTAGGAATTGGATTTGCATTTCAACAACCAGTAAAATTTAAAGGAATAACAGTTTATGATTTATTAAAAATGGCAGCAGGAAAGAAAATAACAAAAAAAGAAGCATGTGATGTTTTATCAAAAGTAGGATTATGTGCTAAAGAATATGTCGATAGAGAAGTAAATGGATCATTATCAGGAGGAGAATTAAAAAGAATAGAAATTGCAACAGTAGTATTAAGAAAATCAAAATTAACGATTTTCGATGAACCTGAAGCAGGAATAGATTTATGGAGTTTCAACAACTTAATAGAAGTATTTGAAAATATGAGAGAATTAATAAAAGGAACTACGTTAATCATTTCACATCAAGAAAGAATATTAAATATCGCAGATGAAGTAATACTTCTAAAATCAGGACAAATTGCAGATAGAGGAAGCAGTAAAGAAATTTTGGATAAAGAAATGATTAATAAGAAGTGTTGCAAAGCAAATAAATGTAATGCATAAGCGTTGAAAAATTAAGGTGGATTAGAGAGTGTTCCTATTGCACTAAAAAGTGCAATTTGGGCCACCCCCATTGCACCAAGAAAGGGATGAGATGAAAATGGATAATAAAATCAATGATATAGATAAGGAATTATTAAATGAAATATCAAACTTAGAAAATATACCAAATGGAGCATATAATATAAGAAAAAATGGACAAGGAATAGAAAGAAAAGTGACAGACAATGTCAATATAGTAACTAAAACAGATAAACCAGGAATAGATATATATGTAAAAGAAAACACAAAATTCGAATTTATACATATTCCAGTAATAATAACAGAAAGTGGATTAACAGACGTAGTATATAATGATTTTTATATAGGAAAAAATGCAAATGTCATAATAGTTGCAGGTTGTGGAATCCACAATGACCATCACAAGAATTCACAACATGATGGAATACATAGATTTTTCTTAGAAGAAGGAGCAAAAGTAAAATACATTGAAAAACACTATGGAGAAGGAAATGGTGACGGAAAGAAAATCTTAAATCCTGTAACAGAGGTATATTTAAAAGCAGGAAGCAGTATGGAAATGGAAAGCACACAAATTAAAGGAGTAGATTCAACAATAAGAGAAACAAAAGGAATCTTAGAAGAAAACACAAACTTTGTAGTAACAGAAAAAATTATGACACATGGAGAACAATTTGCAAAAACAATATTTGATGTAGAATTAAATGGAGATAATTCAAGTGCACATGTAACATCTAGGTCAGTTGCAACAGATAACTCAAAACAATATTTTATCTCTAAAATATATGGAAATGCAAAATCATTCTCACATAGCGAATGTGATGCAATAATAAAAGACAATGCAATTGTTTCAGCAGCACCAGAGGTAGTTGCAAACCATGTTGATGCAAACCTAATACATGAAGCAGCAATTGGAAAAATTGCAGGTGAGCAAATTACAAAATTAATGACATTAGGATTTTCAGAAGAAGAAGCAGAACAAGAAATAATAAATGGATTTTTAAAATAATGTCTCATTGGGGACGTTTCCGTTTGGACATTTTTGTCCAAAAAGAAACGTCCCTGAATGGACATTTTCAAAAAAATGTGAGATAATCTGTTCAGAGGTGGTTTGTTTTGGAAAAAGGAAAACATGCAATGAATAAGAAGGAACAAATAAAACAGAGGGCAAAAAAACAAATAGCAAGTAGATTAATAATACTTGTAATCTGTTTAATATGCATAGTAGTTATAATCCAAACACAAAACGAAAATAGAGAAGTAAGTGTAAGTCAAGATAAAAGTGTAGAACAGCAAGAAGCGGAAAATCAAGGACAAGAAGAAAATGAGGGAGATAATGCAAATAGCAGTAGTGAAGAGTCACAAACAGAGGTTGAAGAAGAACCAGTAACTCCAACAGAAGATGAAGAGATAAAAAGTTTAATAGCAGAAATAAAAACTGCTAACAATTTAACAGCTGATAATTTTGCATTTTTCTACTATAATCCTCAAACTCAAAAATATTATTTTGATAACCAAGACAAATATTTTAAAGGCGCAAGTACAGTAAAAGTACCTGTTGCAATGATATATTATGATAAAATAAAAAATGGAGAACTAACCTTAGAAAGTACATTACAATATACAAGTGATGACTATGAAGCAGGAGGAGGAACAACAGCTTCAACTTATAGTGTAGGAGATTATATTCCAATTAGCTTTTTACTTGAACAAAGTATAATAAATAGTGATAATACAGCAGTGAATATATTAATAGATGGAATTGGATATAGAAAATGTAGAGAATTAATGGCTCAATATTCAGATGAAGAATTTATAGATGATTTTTATACATCAAATTTAACAAAAGCATCATTTGGATTTGATATAATAAATCACATTTATCAAAATCAAGAAAACTATCAAGAATTGATAGGATATATGAAACAATCATCCTTTGGAGAATACTTAAAGAAATATATATCAGAATATGATGTGGCTCATAAATATGGAAGTTATGCAGGTAATGTACATGATTATGGAATAGTATTTGCAGATAGTCCATATCTTATAGGAGTATATACGCAAAATGTTCCAGGTGCAGATGAATTAATTGCAAATATAAGCAGACAAGTACTTGATAAAAAAATAGATAAAAATGAATAAAATAAGAATAAATATAATATATTAAGAATATAATAAAAATAGAAAATATATATTAATATTTTGTTTCAATAGAATTTTGAATGCACAAACAACACAAAATTCGTTTAAATTAACTAAAAGTGTTGACAAAGAAATATAAATGGATGTATAATAAATACTGTCGAAACATCGCGGGATGGAGCAGTTGGCAGCTCGCAGGGCTCATAACCCTGAGGTCGAAGGTTCGAGTCCTTCTCCCGCAACCAATTCAAGCACTTACCACTAGTTGGTTAAGTGCATTTTTTTTACAAAAGAAAAATTATGTCAGAAGTAGAAATTATAAAAATATATGATATAATAAAAAAATATAGAAAAAAGAGAGAATAAAAAAATGATGAAAAAATATGAGAATAAAACTAACGTAATAGGGGAACTAATAAAAAAGAAAAGAGAAGAAAAGGGACTATCAAAAGCAGCACTATCCAGAAAATTAGAACTTCATGCGGTATATATAAGTCCAACAGCATTAAATAAGATGGAAACAAATAGAATGATTATAAAAGACTTTGAATTAATAGGATTAACCAAAGTTTTGCAAATAGATTATGCAGATTTGCAAAACACAATCGAATAAATCCAAATTAATTTCATATAAAATAATATTTAGATATTAACTAAAATATAATATTATGGTATAATAATAACACTTATTATACAGTATAAATACTAACATTATAAAAATAAGTGTAATAAAAATGTAAAGGAGGAAAATAAAATGGAAATTATAAAAGTAAACGGTCAAAATTTTGAAGAAGAGGTTATAAAAAGCGAAAAACCAGTACTAATTGATTTTTATGCAGATTGGTGTGGACCATGTAAAATGCTATCACCAATTATAGATGAAATTGCAGAAGAAAATTCTGAAATAAAAGTAGTAAAAGTAAATGTAGATGACGCACAAGATTTAGCAATGAAATACCAAGTAATGTCAATACCTACATTAGTTGTTATCAAAAATGGTGAAGAAGTTAATCGTTCAGTAGGTCTAATAGATAAATCACAAGTTGAAAACTTAATAAAATAAATTATATAAAATAAAGATAATTAACTAAACTCAAAATATTAGATAAAATATTCAATATCTTATCTGATATCTTGAGTTTATTTTTATTGTATATGAAAATAATCGACATATATTTTTCTGAAAAAACACTTGACATACGTATTAATACGTAGTATAATTAGATTCAGAAAGGAGGATAATAAATGCGTAGTAAACAGCTAATCAAATTGCTAAAGCAAAATGGTTGGCAGGAAATGTCTCAAAAGGGCTCTCATTTAAAAATGAGAAAACGGAAACCAAATTGAGATAATTCCAATACATAATAAAGATATACCAATCGGGACAGCTGAAGCAATATTAAAAAGGACGGGGTTGAAATGATTACCCCTTCCTATACTACACTACAAAATTTTAGTATGCTGGAGGAAAATACTTTAATTTTATAAAAATCTGTTTACTACTTATTTTTCTTCTTTCTATTTTAATTATTGATATTGTAAAAAGTTACATGAAAAATAATGAAAAAGAACATTGAAAACTAAATATTGGTAAAAATCCGATAATCAC
>CALXKC010000046.1 GCA_944388775.1 uncultured Clostridia bacterium
TTACATGCTCCTTGTTGTGGTGCACACCATCCAATACCATGTGTTAATCCTGATATATCTTTTATTTCTTTTGCTTTTACCCATTTTCCTTCTTCTGGAATTGGTGCTGGTCCATGATTAACTCCTTTTGCGACTGTACACATTTCTTCTAATTCCTTTGAATAAATCATCTTTTTTTGCTCCTTTCATTGTTTCATTTTATTGTATTTTTTACTTTAGATAAAATTGAATTTAATCTTTTATTATCTAAATTTAATAACAATTTAAAGGTCCGTCCCTAAATCCCTGTTTTTAGGGATTTTTAGGACCGTCCCCTAATCCCCTTTTTCTAGTATTTGGTTTTTACTTGTTTTTTTGTTTTTTGTTGAAACATATTCTACATTTTGTGTTGGTTCCATATCTTCATATTCGTCTTTGCTGTATCCAATTCTGTTTTCAATGTCTTGTATATATATTCCTGATTCATAGTGTTCTTTTCTAGTTAATGTTTTTGGTCCTATCATATATCTTTTTAATATTTCTTTGTCTTCTTTGCTTACTTGGTCTGGTCCTATTTTTAAGTTTTCATATCTCCATATTACATGTCTTTCATAACTATTAAAGTCACTATGACTGAAGTCTGTATAGTCATATTCAACTTTAAATTGGATTCCATGAATTGTCATGGTTAGGTTTGTCCATAGTTCTTCTCTTTCAGACCTTTTAAATTCGTTTCTTAGTTCTTTTATTTTGTTAAATAATATAGAAACTAATGTTACATATTGATTTTCGTCTAAATTGAATTTTGCAGGTATTTCATAGACATTTACAGGTTTCTTCTTTAATATTCCTTTTGGAATGTAATAGAAGAATAGCTCTCCTGTTTTTCCATCTTTATCTGGCTTGTCTAATACAGAACTATATAGGTACAAATCTTCCCACTTTTCTGGAATCATATAAAATAATTTTCTTTGTATATCTTCATATATTTCTTTTATCTTTCTTGTGTGATTTAACATATCCCTTTTATTCCTTATCTAATAAACTTTCTCCAGTCATTTCTTCTGGTTTTTCTAAATTCATTAAATCAAGCATTGTTGGTGCTAAATCTGCTAATTTTCCACCTGATTTTAATTTTAAATCTTTATTTGGTGTTACTAATATTATTGGTACTGGGTTTGTTGTATGTGCAGTGTGTGGCTCTCCTGTTTTATAATCTATCATTTGTTCTGCATTTCCATGGTCTGCTGTTATGATTAGATTTCCTTGTTTTTCTTCTACTAGGCTAACTACTTTTCCTACACATTCATCAACTGCTTCAACTGCTTTTATTGCAGCTTCTAGGCTTCCTGTATGTCCTACCATGTCTGTATTTGCATAATTTAATATTATACTATCATATTTATCTGATTTGATTGCTTCTAATACTTTGTCTGTTACTTCATATGCACTCATTTCTGGTTTTTGGTCATATGTTTCTACTTTTGGTGATGGTACTAATATTCTGTCTTCTCCTGAATATTGTTTTTCTTCTCCTCCATTAAAGAAGAATGTAACATGTGCATATTTTTCTGTTTCAGCTATTCTTAATTGTGTATATCCTAATTTACTTATATATTCTCCAAATGTGTTGTGTAGTGGTTCTTTCTTGAAGGCGATGTGTACATTTGGCATTGTTTCATCATAATTTGTGAAACATACAAAGTATAAATCTAAATCTTTTTTAGTTTCAAATTCGTTGAATTCTGGGTCTACTAATGTTCTTGTAATTTCTCTTGCTCTATCTGGTCTGAAGTTAAAGAATATTACACTATCATGTTTTCCTATTGTTGCTACTGGTTCTTCACCATTGCAAATTACTGTTGGTTCAACAAATTCATCAAATACTTCTTTTTGATATGAATCTTCTATTGCTTTTACTGTGCTGCCTGCTTTATTTCCTTCTCCATTTACCATTGCATTGTAGCATTTTTGGATTCTTTGCCATCTTTTATCTCTATCCATAGCATAGAATCTTCCTGAAATGCTTGCTATTTTTCCAACTTGTTTTTCTTCCATTTTTTCTTGTAATTTAACTATATATCCTTCTGCTGATGCTGGTGGTGTGTCTCTTCCATCTAAGAAGCAATGTACATATACATCTTCAAAATCTCTTCTTTTTGCCATTTCTAATAGTCCATATAAATGTCTATTGTGGCTATGAACTCCACCATCTGATACTAAACCTAAGATATGCAATTTTGAATTGTATTTCTTACAATTTTCAATTGCTGCTATAAATTCAGGATTTGAAAAGAAATCTCCATCCTCTATTGATTTTGTTATCCTTGTTAATTCTTGATATACGATTCTTCCTGCTCCTATGTTTGTGTGTCCTACTTCTGAATTTCCCATTTGTCCTTCTGGTAATCCTACTGCTAGTCCACTTGTAAATATATCTGTGTTTGGATATTTTTTCATTAGTTTATCAATATTAGGTGTGTTTGCTAATTTTATTGCATTTCCATCTTTATTTTGGTTATCACCAAATCCATCCAATATCATTAGCATTGTTAGTTTATCTTTCATTATTTTATCCTTCCTTTCTAATGTTCAAGAGTTTATAACTAAGTTTTATTATTTAAATAATAATTATTCTATCTTTCAGTTTCTTCTATGTTTTCACCTTTATGAAGTAACCCTTCTAAACTTTTGTCAATATAATCTTGCATTTCCTCTTCTGATGGAATAAAATCATATTTTTTATTCATTTTATTTAATGTTGTTTCATTATCACCGTTGATTTATCCTTCTCAATAATTCTGTTTCATCAGTTGTATAATTACCTAATAATCCTTGAAAATTTTCTTTGCTTTCGTTTGCAATTCTTTTTCTAAATTCTTCTTCTCTTTTTCCCATGTTACAACCAACTCCTTGCGTCGAAATATTTGATTTCTCTAATACACTCTTCTCTTATTTTTCCTTAATTCTTTGAATTTTAAAATGAATTAGTATATTTATTTTTCAAATTCAACGATTTTGCTGAATTCGTCTGCCTTAAGACTTGCTCCTCCAACAAGAGCTCCATCAATATCAGACATAGAAAATAATTCCTTAGCATTTGAACTCTTAACACTTCCGCCATACTGTATTATAACTCCATCAGCCACATTTTGTCCATAGATTTCAGCAATTTTCTTTCTAATAGCTTTAACTGCATCATTTGCATCTTCCTTTGTAGCAGTTTTTCCAGTTCCAATTGCCCAAATAGGCTCATAGGCAATAATAGTATTTTCAACCTGCTCATTAGTCAATCCATCTAGTGCTAATTTAGTTTGGTTTGTAATAATTTCTTCTACCTTTCCAGCTTCTCTTTGCTCTAAAGTTTCACCAACACATACAATTGGTTTTAATGCATATTCAAAAGCTGCTTTTACTTTTTTATTAACTGTTTCATCAGTTTCGTTAAAATATTGCCTTCTTTCTGAATGTCCAATAATAACATATTCAACATTAATAGATTTTAACATTTTTCCTGAAACTTCTCCTGTATATGCTCCACTTTCTGCAAAATGCATATTTTGAGCTCCAATTTTAATATTTGTGTTTTGTGCTGTTAATAATGCATAAAATAAGTCTGTATATGGCACACATAAAATAACTTCATGTTCTGTGTCTTTTACTAGTGGTGCTAAATCTTCAATAAATTGAATTGTTTCATTTGGAAGCATGTTCATCTTCCAATTTCCTGCAATTACTTTTCTTCTCATACTTTTCTCCTTTCTTTTCTTTTTTCTTTTAGAATTTCTAATATTTTATCGAAATCATTCCAATAAATAAAAGTATAATTTTCATCTAGTTTTTCTCTTTTTTCTTGCATTTCTTCAATTGTCATATATTTTAAATCAGCTACTTCTTCTTTTTGCATAGAATAATCCTCTATTTCATAGTTTACTTTTGTAAAAAAGCTGTAAGTAAAGTGATGATTGCTATTGTCTTGTTTTTCTGATTTTTCTATAGATATTAATTCCCAATTTTCAGCTGGAATTACAACACCTATTTCTTCTTTTGTTTCTCTTTGTATTGCTTCTAATGGCGTTTCTCCTAAATCCACATGCCCTCCTGCTTTATACCATTTGCTTCTATTTTCTGGTTTACAACTTGCAGATTTTTGAAATAGTATTTCACCCTTTTCATTCATTATCCAAGCACCTGCATGTCTATGCCATAGACCTTTTTCATGAACTATGCTTCTTTCTTCTGTTTTTCCTATTAAGTTATTGTTTTCATCTACAATATCTAGTAATTCCATTAAATTTTTTCTTCCTTTTCCAATAATTTAATTACTTCATCTACACTTTCTTGTGGAGTTGAAGCTCCTGCCATTATTCCTATTTTATTATATTTTGATACTTTTTCCTTATCTATTTCTTCTTTATTCTCAATGAAAATTGCATTTTTACAATTTTTTTGAGCAATTTCATATAATTTATTTGTATTTGAACTATTCTTTCCTCCAATTATTATCATTAAATCTACTTCTTTTGAAAGTTTCTTCGTTTCTTCTTGTCTAAGTTCTGTTGCTTTGCAAATTGTATTTTTTATTTCTATCAAAATATTTTTGGGTGTCTTTTCTTTTATTTCTTTTATAATTTCATCAAAAATTTTTGTGCTGTATGTCGTCTGTACAATTACCAATAACTTGTTTAGATTTGATTTTTTTAATTTTTCTATTGAGTCTTCTACTTCTTCAATTTCTGATATCACGTTAGAATTTTTTCCGCAAAAACTATATGTTCCTATTATTTCTGGATGTTCTTTTTTGCCAATTAAAAAAATATAATAATTTTCCAAAGCATATTTTTCTGCTATTTCATGAATTTTTAATACACTAGGACAGGTCAAATCTATTAACTTTACATTCATTTTTTTAGCTTTTTCATATACACTTTTTTCAATTCCATGAGCTCTAATTATTGTAGTACCATTCGCTTGTTCAATATTATCAATAAATTTTAATCCTTTTTCTTTTAATTTATTTATTATAGTTTTATTATGAACTAATTCTCCTAAGCAATATATGTTTTTATCTCTTTCTAATACATCATTGGTTTTATCAACTGCATTTTTCACTCCATAACAAAATCCACTTGTCTTTCCTACACTTATTTCCATAAATTCACCTTTTATATTATATTTTCTTATATCATTTTTAGAATTTCTTCTTGTAATGTTTTTACTAATTCTTCTTCTTTTACTTTTTTTATTATCTTTCCCTTTTTGAATAGTAAACCTTCTCCTACCCCTCCTGCAATTCCTATATCAGCTTCTCTTGCTTCTCCTGGTCCATTTACAGCGCATCCCATAACTGCTACTGTTATATTGGAATGTATATTTTGTAAAAACTCTTCCATTTGTTTTGCTATTGGAATTAAATCAATTTGTGTTCTTCCGCAAGTTGGACAAGCTATTAAAGTTGGAGAATCATTATATAAATCACAGTTCTTTAATATTTCTTTTGCTACTTTTATTTCTTTTACTGGATCGTCTGATAGTGAAACTCTTATCGTGTCTCCTATCCCTTCTTTTAGCAATATCCCTAATCCTATACTTGATTTTATTGTTCCGCTAAATTCTGTTCCTGCTTCTGTCACTCCCAAATGTAATGGATACTCAAACTCTTTACTTGCATATTCATATGCTTCAATACATAAATCCAGATTTGATGCTTTTAATGAAATTGCAATGTCATAAAATTCCAAATTTTCTAAAATTTCTACGTGTCTTTTAGCGCTTTCTACCATTGCTTCTGCTGTTGGCTTTCCATATTTTTCTAGCAAATCTTTTTCTAATGAGCCTGAATTTACTCCTATTCTTATTGGTATTTTATTTTCTTTACATGCTTCTACTACTTTTTTTATTCTTTCTTCACTACCAATATTTCCTGGATTAATTCTTATTTTATCTACTCCACTTTTTATTGCCTCCAAGGCTATTCTATAATCAAAGTGTATATCCGCAACTATTGGTATATGAATATGCTTTTTTATCTCTTTAATAGCCTGTGCATCTTCTATATCTAAACATGCAACTCTTATGATTTCACAGCCTGCTTTTTCTAATTCTAAAATTTGCGCAACAGTATTTTTAATATCTTTTGTCTTGGTATTTGTCATTGATTGTATTACCACTTTATTTTGTCCACCTATTTGTACATTTCCTACTTTAATTGGTCTTGTATTTATTCTTTCCATATATTTATCCCCTACTTATCTAATAAACATTCTATTCCTGGTAATTTCTTTCCTTCTAAGAATTCAAGAGATGCTCCACCACCAGTTGAAATATGTGTCATTTTATCTTCTAATCCTGCTTTTTTAACTGCTGCTGCCGAATCTCCTCCACCAATTATTGTTGTTGCATCTATTTCTGATAATACTTTTGCAATTGAATTTGTTCCAACCGCAAATTGTGGGAATTCAAATAATCCTAGAGGTCCATTCCATACAACAGTTTTTGCTTTCTTTAGTTCTTCTGCGAACATTTTTATTGTTTCTTCTCCGATGTCAAAACCTTCCCAATCTGCTGGAATTTCTGTATATTTTACAGTTTTACTTTCTGTATCTTCTTTATATTCTTTTCCAACTCTTGTATCAACAGGAAGCATTAATTTAACTCCTCTTTGCTTTGCTTTTTCCATTGCTTGTTTTGCTAAATCTAATTTATCTAATTCACAAATTGATTTTCCTACTTCATATCCCATTGATTTAAAGAATGTATATGCCATTCCTCCACCAATCATTAATACATCTACTTTTTCAAGTAGGCTGTCTATAACTCCTATTTTGTCAGAAACTTTTGCTCCTCCTAAAATTGCAACAAATGGTCTTTCTGGATTTGATACAGCTTTTCCTAAGAATTTTAATTCTTTTTCAATTAAAAATCCTGCTACTGCTGGTAAATATGCTGCAACACCAGCTGTTGATGCATGTGCTCTATGAACTGCTCCAAATGCATCACTAACATATATTTCTGCCATACTTGCTAATTCTTTTGCAAACTCTGGATCATTATCTGTTTCTTCTTTATGAAATCTTACATTTTCTAATAACATTATTTGACCTTTTTGTAAGTTTGCTGCTTTTGTTTTCGCATCTTCTCCTATTACGTCTTCAGCCATTATTATTTCTTTATCTAATAGTCTTGATAGTTCTTTTGCTACTGGTTTTAATGAAAATTCTGGTTTAAATTCTCCCTTTGGTCTTCCTAAGTGTGAGCATAAAATAATTGCACAATTTTGCTCTAATAGGTATTTTATTGTTGGTAATGCTGCAACTATTCTTGTGTTGTCTGTTATGTTTCTGTTTTCGTCCATTGGTACATTAAAGTCACAACGTACTAATACCTTCTTTCCTTTTAAGTCAATGTCTTTTACTGTTTTTTTATTCATAATTAAAACCTCCTCTTTTTGTATAAATGTCTTTTTATCTCATTTATACTTGCCTTTCTAGGCTTTTTTGTAGTATTTACATTTTTCTCAAAGTCAATACCATTGTATATCAAAAAAGAGCACTTTTCAAGTGTTCTTTAAAGTTTTTTGATGTTACTTTTCTGCTATTCCCATCCAATAATCTCATCATAATTAATAGTATATTCTCCATCTTTTGTTACAAAGCTATCTTCTCCTACAGCTCCTTCATTATATCCGTTTTCTTCAATAATTTTTTTCAAGTCTTCTTTAGATGGCGTATTTCCCGTTTTTGTTTTTTCTTTAAATAAATCTGACTCAATTTTTTCTATTATACTTTCTCTTTGTACATTTTCTGAATTTGTTCTTGCTTGCTTTATTAATCCACCTTCTCCAGTTATTGAAGTGAATGATATTCCTGCTATGATAATTATAACTATTATTGTAATAATTAAAGCAACTAATGTGATTCCATTTTCTTTTTTTAATTTGTTTTTTTCTATATAATTTTTTCTGCTAAAGTCTTTTATCCTATTTTTTAAATATTTCATCCCAGCTCCTCCTTTGTGTTAAATATATTGTATACAATAAAGAATACTTTTTCAAGTATTCTTTTCAAAGATTTTCATTTTTTTAAATTTGTGTTTTTTATCGTATAAAGGTCCGTCCCCAAATCCCTAAAATCAGGGATTTTTAGGACCGTCCCCTAATCCCTGCTAGCAATATAGCAAGCTAGGTCTACTAATTTGTTTGAATATCCCCATTCATTGTCATACCAAGCTACTAATTTAACAAATGTGTCTGTTAGCATAATTCCTGCTGTTGCGTCAAATATTGATGTATGTGGATCTGTTGTAAAGTCTGATGATACAACTGGTTCATCTACATATTCAACAATTCCTTTCATACTTCCTTCTGATGCTTCTTTCATTGCTTTACAGATTTCTTCGTATGTTGTTGGTTTTTCTAGGTTACATGTTAAATCAACTACTGATACGTCAACTGTTGGAACTCTGAATGACATTCCTGTTAATTTTCCATTTAATGTTGGAATTACTTTTCCAACTGCTTTTGCTGCTCCTGTTGAAGATGGTATGATATTTGCACTTGCTGCTCTTCCACCTCTCCAGTCTTTTTTAGAAGCTCCATCAACTGTTTTTTGTGTTGCTGTTGTTGCATGTACAGTTGTCATTAATCCATCTTTAATTCCAAATTTATCATTTATAACTTTAGCAAGTGGTGCTAAACAGTTTGTTGTACATGATGCATTTGAAACTATTTTCATGCTTGGATCATAGGTTTCGTTATTTACTCCCATTACAAACATTGGAGCATCTTTTGATGGTGCACTAATTATTACTTTTTTAGCTCCTGCATCAATATGTGCTTGTGCCTTTTCCATTGTTGTAAATACACCTGAACATTCTAAAACATATTCTACTCCTAATTCTCCCCATGGGATGTTGTGTGGGTCCATTTCATTATATACTTTTACTTCTTTTCCATTTACTACTAAATGTCCATCTTTTTCTTCTACTGTTCCGTCAAATCTTCCATGTACTGTGTCATATTTAATCATATATGCCATGTAATCTGCTGCTATAAATGGATCATTTACTGCTACTACTTCTACTCCTTCCTTTTTTAAGGCTGCTTGGAATGATAGATTTCCAATTCTTCCAAATCCGTTAATACCTATTTTAATTGACATTGCAATTCCTCCTTTTATGATGAAGTTTATTCATCTTTTATTTATTATTACCCATTTTTTCTTGGGCAATTCCATTCTATACCAAAAAAGAATTTTTTTCAAGTGTTTTTTTTGGTCAGTTGGGGGACAGGTTCGGACTGACCATTTTTGGATAGTTTGGGGACGCCACTTTTTATATTCAAAATGTTTTTATGCATTATATTATTAGTGTTTTTATTTTTTCTTGCATTTATATATCTTTATTTTTCTTTTGCATTGCTCTTTGTATGATTCTAATATTTAATCCTAAAATTCTTGATATTTGATTTTGAGTCGCTCCCTTAATTTTGCTTATTTTACATATAATTTCATCTCTAAAATCAGGAGAATAATGTTGTATTTCTTGAATATTTTCTATTTTTAAATAGTCTTTAATAAAATAGATAATCTCATCATCTGTTAAATTATTTTTCATTTCATATTCTAGTAATTCTTCGCTATTTTTAAATTTATAATTTTCTTGATTAAACAAAATAAATTGTGTTTTTGCATCTTTATTATCTAAAGAAAACATTTCCAATATTTCTTTTGTGTCTATCAGTTTGTTTTTTTCTTCATTTTCTTCTAAATATTCATTATAACTACTCCAATTATATGTATCAATCTTACTAATCCCTGCTTTTACAGGATTTTGGTGAATATATCTTACTAAATTTAATTTATATATTTCTCCTTCTACAGTTTTACTTTTAAATCTATTTTCAAACAAATGACCTGTTCTTTCATATTTTTTATTAAAATAGCTAGAATATCTTAGTTGCAAACTTTGCATTATTTTTGCTAATTTATCATTCTCATCTTTAATTTCTAAGTGAATATGATTTGGCATCAAAACATACGAATATAATTTATACGAAAAAAAATCCTTTGTTTCATTTAGTTCTTTCTTGAATTTTAAATAGTCTTGTGAATCAAAAAATATTTCTTGCTTGTTTATTCCTCGTAACATACAATGATATACTTTATTTCTACTTATTTTTCTTGGTGTTCTAGGCAATCACATTCCTCCTTGTATTTTTATTATTTATCATGGATATTCATTATTGAATTTAATTAAATTATAGAATTATAATTTTAATTGAAACAATATAATAGATATAATATAAATAAGTATAGCATAAATTCAGTAATTTGGCTATACTTATTTACATATTTTTACATTTATTTAAAAGTAGCGTCCCTAAACTGACCAAAAATGGTCACTCCGAACCTGTCCCCAAACTGACCATAACTTATCCGTACAGTTTTTCTAATACTATTATGAACATCGCATGTGACCAGCCAAGACCTAGTACCCAACATGGTTTTAGTGTGTTATT
>CALXKC010000047.1 GCA_944388775.1 uncultured Clostridia bacterium
ATATTAAATTTAGATTACAAAATCATTACAGCAGAATTGTTTCGGCTTTTTTCAATTCGAAACCATTATCTAGTAACCATAAAAAGAAAAAATTTACATAAGTAATGTAGAATTAGAAATGAAATAATTTCACAATATAAAATCCAAACATCAACAGTAATATAACTCCTTTTCCTCTAGTCAATATATGCTTTTTCCCAACAAAATTAAAACACCAAATAACAAAAGTTGATATTATCAAATATATCAAATTATTATTAAATTCTTGTGAAAAATTAAGTGGTGTTATAATTGCCCCAACTCCAAGAATTAAAAATAAATTCAAAACACAAGAACCAACTAAATTTCCAACTGCTAAATCAGTGTCTTTCTTTATAACAGCCACAATTGAAGTAACTAGTTCTGGCATAGCAGTACCTATTGCAATTATAGTAAGACCAATTACACTTTCTGGAACATTTAATTCCATAGCAATATTAGTCGCATAATCAACAACAAAATCTCCACCATATTTTAACAAGACAATTCCTAGAACAATAAATAAAATAGATAATGATATTTTTATGTCTTTAAACTTACCTGACTTCAAATTCTCTTTATATGCTTTTTTTATGTCTTTTATCTCTGCAAATATTGGATATGAGAAATATAAAACAAACATAATAGTTAGAATTATTCCATCTCTTCTATCTATCACATTTGGTGTACTAAATATACCTAAACTTAAACACAATATTATTACAGCTGAAATAAACGCCATTGGAATGTGGACTTTAACCGCTTCTTTGTCTATTTCTACTGGTCTAATCACACACATTAATCCCAAAATTAATAGCAAATTACACAAATTGCTTCCAATAGCATTTCCTATAATCAAATCATTAGCTCCACTAGTAGCAGAGCTAATTGTTATTATCAGTTCTGGTGCTGAAGTTCCAAGTGCTACAATTGTTAGTCCTATCAACATTTCTGGTATGTGAAATTTTTTTGCAATATTACTTGCACCTTTAACTAAAAAATCTGCACCTACAACTAATAGCACAAACCCCAATACTATCATAATGATATTGAAAAACATATCAAGATTTATCCCTTCAAATTACTTTTAAGATTTTATGAATAAATTCATAAGATACTTGCTATTAGTATTTTAGACTATTGTTAAATTATTTATACTATATACCTATTTAAATTCAAAAATTCCCTTTTCTATATCATCAACTAATTTTTCTTTTATCTCTGGTGGTAGTAAAGGAATATTTTTTATATCTTCTACCTTTATTATTTCTGGCAAATATTTACCACTATCAACATATTTAGGGTTATTAGAAAATTCTGGTCCTTCTCCTGTTCCAAATTTTCCTGATACATATTCACAAAGGAAAAAATATTCCTTCTGATTAAATTTTTCTGATTCCATTTCATATAATTTTTTTATTACTTTAACCTCTATTCCAAATTCTTCTTTTATTTCTCTTATTGTTCCTTCTTCTAAAATTTCTCCTTCTTCTAAACCTCCACCTGGAAATGTGTAATATTCTTGAATATCCTTTCTTTTTAGTACTCCTACTCTATGCATTAGTGCAATTCCACCATCCATAAATATAATTCCTGCTACTCTAATTCTTTCCATATATATCATTCCTTTCTCATATTATTAACATTTTAACATTAGCATTTTTTTATTACAACTAATTAATTATTATTTTTTTCATTTTTATGTTTCAATTATAAAAATTAGTGGTATAATCTTAAAAGACAAAATTATAATATGTTAAAAAAAATTTATAATCTAAAGAGGAGATGATAATTTTGGCAACACCAAAAGAAGATGTAAATATAAACAAAATGTATGGTGAAGAATGTACTTTACCAAAAGATGAATTCATAAAAAAATATCATGTAAATGAAAAAGGACTTTCATCAAAAAAAGCAAATGAATTAATCCATAATTTAGGATTAAACGAAATTAAACAAGCAAAACCAAAAAGATGGTATCACTATTTCTTAGAAAGTCTCTTTTCACCATTTAACTGCATACTACTTGGAATAGTTTGTATTCTAATCTATACAGACATTTATCTTCCAGAAACTCCAAGCTATGCAAATATTATTGTTATAGCAATCTTAGTTACTGCAAGCACATTATTAGATTTCGTCGAGGAATATCGTTCTAATAAAGCTGCTGAAGAACTAAAGCAAATGGTTGCAACAAATACGACTGTAATTCGTGACGGAAAAGAAATTCAAGTTCCAATTAATCATGTAACTTTAGGAGACATTATTGTACTTTCTGCAGGTAGCATGATTCCTGCTGACTTAAGAATTATAGAAGCAAAAGATTTATATGTTGGTCAGTCTTCGCTAACTGGTGAATCTGATAGTGTAGAAAAACATGTAGATTCTAAAATATCATTAAATGATATTGACAATATTTCAGATTTAGACACTATTTGTTTTATGGGAACAAACGTAATTTCAGGAAGTGCTAAAGGTGTAGTTATTAAAACTGCTGATTCCACATATTTTGGAAAAATAGCTCATACATTAACTACTGGTAAACCTAAAACTGCATTTCAAAAAGGTATTGAAAATATTAGCAGATTATTGATTCATTTTATGCTAATACTTATTCCTGTAATTTTCCTTTTAAATGCATGGAAACATGATATAGTAACAGCATTCACATTTGCAGTTGCAATAGCCATTGCTATCACACCTTTACTTTTACCAGTTATTTTATCTTCAAGCCTTTCAAAAGGTGCTGTGAGAATGTCTAAAAAGAAAACAATTGTAAAAAAATTGGATTCAATTCAAAACTTTGGTGCAATGAATATCTTATGTACTGACAAAACAGGTACTTTAACAGAAGATAAAATCGTTTTGGAAAAATATCTTGATATCAACGGAGAAGAAGATATTAGAACATTAAAACATGCTTTTCTAAATTCATATTTTCAAACTGGTTTAAAAGGTAATATTGATGAAGCTGTAATAAAAAGAGCTTTAGAAAACGGATTAGAAAATTTTAAGACTGAATATAAAAAAGTTGATGAAATACCTTTTGACTTCTCTCGTAGACGTTTATCTGTAATTGTAAGTGATGGAAATAAAAAACAAATGATTACAAAAGGTGCTGTTGAAGAAATTTTAAATATCTGTACTAAAGTAGATTACAAAGGTGAAGTTTCTCCAATCACAAAAGAAATCAAAGAAAATGTAAAAAACATAAGTAAAGCTTTAAATGAACAAGGTCTAAGAGTTGTTGCAGTTTGCCAAAAAAATGATATTGAAGGCATCCAACATTTTGATGTAAAAGATGAAAAAAATATGGTTCTTATAGGATTTATAGGTTTCTTAGATCCGCCAAAAGAATCTGCAAAAGAATCTATTGAAAAACTTAATAATGCAGGTATTCGTGTTATAGTTCTAACTGGTGATAATGCCGAAGTTACTAGATGTGTTTGTGATAAAGTAGGTATAAATTCTAAAAATATTGTATTAGGTAGTAAATTAGATAAATTATCTGATACTGCAGTCTTGAGATTATTAAAGAGAACAAATATATTTGCAAAATTATCACCTATACAAAAAGCTAGAATTGTTAGATTGCTAAAAGAAGCAGGAAATATAGTTGGATATATGGGTGATGGAATTAATGATAGTCCTTCTTTAACAAATTCTGATGTTGGAGTTTCAGTAGACACTGCTGTTGATATTGCCAAAGAATCAGCAGATATCATCTTACTTGAAAAGGATTTAAATGTTTTACTAGATGGTGTTACTGAAGGTAGACGTACTTTTGTAAATCTTATGAAATATATTAAACTAGCAACAAGTTTCAACTTTGGAGAAGTCGTTTCTGTAATTATTGCAAGTGTATTATTACCTTTCTTACCTGAAACACCTATCCAATTATTAGTAGAAGGTTTGCTATATGATTTTGGTCAAATGACTTTACCTTTTGACCATGTTGATAAGGAATCTCTTCAACATCCTAAAAAGTTGGATATAAAGAGTTTAAAACATTTTATGCTATTTATGGGACCAGTAAGTTCTGTATTTGATATGATAGTATTTGCTTCTCTTTGGTTCTTCTTCCAAGTTAGAGATGCAGCAACATTCCAAACAATATGGTTTAGTTATAGTATAGTTTCAAACTTAGTTGGAATGCATATTATTAGAACATCAAAAATACCATTTATACAAAGTAATGCTCACAAAGCAGTATATATATCATCAATTTCACTAATTATAATTGGACTAGTTGTTCCATTTACCGCTCTTGGTAGTATGATTGGACTTGTTCCAATAGCTGCTCAATATATATTCCTTATATTTGCAGTTACAATTCTTTATTGCTTTGTTGCACTATTTGCTAAGAAAATCTACATTAAAAAATATGGTGAATGGATATAAAAACTCCCCTGTAAAAGGGGAGTTTTTTATTATCTTATAACTACATTTTGCTTTCCAATTATATCAGCAAACAACTCCATAATCTGGTCTGTCAAATAAATTTGACCACAGCTTCTCTCATCATCATTAATCTTAACAAAAACATTAATATTATTTTTATCGCCATTAAAATATTTAATAGCACCTCTTAACTTATCCTTTTCGCTTTCGTCAGAGTCTGTAATATTTAAAATTAATACCTTTTGTTTTTGCTCTCCAAAATCCTTTATCTCATTTGCAATAATTGTTGTCGTATCATCTTCTCTAATACTTAATCTACCATCAACCATTACAATATTTTCTTCCACAAGACTATTTCCAGATTTCAAATACGCATTTTCAAAACAAATTATTTCAGCAGTTCCATATAAATCTTCTATTGTTACAAATGCCATAATCTTATTATTTTTTGTATACTTCTTCTTAATTGAAGTTATTATTCCTGCATATTTTACATTTTGTCCGTCATGATATTTAGGTTTAGTACCTGCATTTTGATTTAATATTTCCATTCCTGAATCAGCTATATTGCTTGACATCTGTTCATCAAGATTTCTTAATTCTATTGTATTAATATTAGTTCGCCTTTCTATTTCACTTCTTAATTTTTCTAAGGGATGTCCTGAAATATAGATTCCTAACATTTCCTTTTCAAGTGATAATAAATCTTTTTTTGGTAATTCCTCATGTTCTTCAAATTTGTATTTCATTTCATTCATTTCTTCTTTTTCTTCTTCTGTCCCTAAATCAAACATTGAAACTTGACCAGACATTCCCTTTTTCTTTCCACTCTGAATAGTGTCCATTATTCCCTCAAATGAGGCAAGTAATGTACTTCTTGTCTGTTCAAATTCATCAAAAGCACCTGCTTTTATTAAACTTTCTATACACTTTTTATTTACTCCTTCATCTGCAATCCTCTCACAGAAATCTATAAAGTTTTTGTATTCTCCATGTTTTTCTCTTTCTTCTACAATACTATCTACTGGTGCTTTTCCAACATTTTTAATGCTTCCTAATCCAAAACGTATAGCAAGATTACCTTCAACTGTGAATTTGGTGCTACTCTTGTTTATCTCTGGTTTTAATATTTGTATTCCAAGTGATTTACATTCGTCTATGTATTGTGGTATTTTGTCAAGATTTCCTAAGAAGCTATTTAATGTTGCTGCCATAAATTCGGCTGGATAGTATGCTTTTAAATATGCTGTTCTATATGCTACTACTGCATAACATGCTGCATGTGATTTATTAAATGCATATTTTGCAAATTCAGCCATTTCATCAAATATTTTATTTGCAGATTCTGCATCTATTCCATTTCTAACACATCCTGCAACTAACACATTCCCATTTTCATCTACTTGTCCATTTATAAAGACTTCTCTTTCTTTTGCCATTACATCAAGTTTTTTCTTTCCCATGGCTCTTCTTACTAAGTCTGCTCTTCCTAAAGAGTATCCTGCTAAGTCACGTACTATTTGCATAACTTGTTCTTGATATACCATACATCCATATGTAACATTAAGGATTGGCTCTAGACTTGGATGTGTATATTCATTATGCCCTGGATGTTGTTTTCCTCTAATATATCTTGGTATTTGGTCCATTGGCCCTGGTCTATATAATGAAACACCTGCTATTAAATCTTCTAAGCAGTCTGGTTTCAATTCTTTCATGAAGTTTGTCATTCCTTGTGACTCAAATTGGAATATACCACATGATTTTCCTTCCTGCCATAATTTATATACTTTAGGGTCTGCCATTTCTTTGTCAAACTTGACATCTATTCCTCTATTTTCTTTTACTAAATCGATTGTATCTTGTATAACTGTTAAGGTTCTTAGTCCTAAGAAGTCCATTTTTAATAGTCCTAATTCTTCTAAGGTTGTCATTATATATTGTGTTGAAATTTGACCATCACGGACATATAAAGGTACATATGTGTCAACTGGCTCTTTTGTTATAACTATTCCACAAGCATGTGTTGATGCCTGTCTTGGCATACCTTCTAATCCCATTGCTATGTCTAATACTTTTTTTACTGTTTCATCTGTTTCATATAAATCTGCTAGTTCTTTATTTTGTTCTAATGCCTTTTTGATGGTAATATGTAATTCGTTTGGTATCATTTTAGCTAATTTATCTGCTTCAGTATATGGTACATCTAAAACTCTTGAAACGTCTCTTATTACCATTCTTGCAGACATTGTTCCAAATGTTATAATCTGTGATACATGGTCATGTCCATATTTATTTGCAACATAATCTATAACATCTTGCCTATGTTCATAACAAAAGTCAACATCAAAATCTGGCATACTAATTCTTTCTGGATTTAAAAATCTCTCAAAAAGTAATCCATATTTCATTGGGTCAATATCAGTAATTTCTATTGCATAGGCAATAATTGAACCTGCACCAGACCCACGACCGTGGTCCTACTGGAATATTATGAGTTTTTGCATAATGGATGAAATCCCACACAATTAAGAAATAGTCTACATATCCCATCTTTTTTATAACACCTATTTCATAATCTGCTCTATCTAAAATTTCTTTACTTGGATTTTCTCCATATCTCTTTTTAATACCGTCATCACACAATTTTTTGAAATAATCAAAATGAGTTGGGAATTCTTCTGGCACATCATAATTTGGCAAGATTGTATGTCCAAATTCAAATTCTACATTACATTGTTCTGCAATTTTTACTGTATTTTCAATTGCATCTGGAAATGCCTTAAAATACTCTATCATTTCTTCAGGAGATTTTACATATAATTCATCTGTGTCAAATCTCATTCTATCTATATCACTCATTCTTTTACCTGTTTGTATACAAAGTAAAACTTCATGATTATATGCATCTTCTCTTTTTAAATAATGTGCATCATTTGTTGCAACTAATGGTATATCTAATTTTCTTGCAAGTTGTACCAATTTTTGGTTTGCTAATACTTGCTCCTTTATTCCATTATTTTGGATTTCTATATAATAGTCATCTCCGAAAACTCTTTTATGCCATAAAGCTACTTCTTCTGCTTTTTCTTGTTCACCATTTAACAAAGCTTGGTTTACTGCTCCTGCTAAACATGCACTTAAACAAATTAATCCTTCATGATATTTTTCTAATATTTCTAAATCTATACGTGGTTTATAGTAATATCCATCTACAAATCCTAAAGACACTAATTTACTTAAGTTTTTATATCCTTGATTATTTTTAGCAAGTAATATTAAATGGTTATATTTATTATCAATATTAGGTTCTTTATCAAATCTTGAACGAGGTGCAACATAAACTTCACAACCTATAATTGGTTTTACACCTTCTTTTTTACATGCTTTATAAAAATCAATTGCTCCATACATAACTCCATGGTCTGTTAAAGCAATTGCATTCATTCCTAATTCTTTTGCTCTTACTGGCAAATCTTTTATTCTATTTGCTCCATCTAATAAACTAAATTCACTATGTATATGTAAATGCACAAAATTAGACATAATCATTTCCCTTTCTAATCACTTTGATAGTTCATTTTGCATTATATCATTTTTTTATAGTAAATTCTATGGTTTTCTACATTTTTTCTATTAATATAAAAAGTAGTTATATTTCAAACTACTTTCCACATTTTTATTATTCTGTTGTTATACTTGTCCTGCATCTGCTCTACCTAAGCTTTCGCCCTCTAAGTCTGGTACTTTTCCATCCCATATATCACTTGTTGATGCTACATCTCTTTCTATTTCTGAACCTTTGATTTCAGATTTTAGACTAACTACGGGGCGGACTGCCAAACTAACAGCATAGCGAACGCCATGCGAATAGAACAAGTAGTAACCACCTGCTGCTGCATGGCCGTCATAAACACTACCTGGAGCAAAGATAGCATAGTCCGAGCCCACACCAACTCCAGGAGAAGCTAGCCAGTAAGATTTTGCAAAATTATTTTCTTCAGTTGTTCCACTAAACAAAACATCATATATCGCACTATTTGAATCAACTATACTTGACTCAGTATAAGGTATCATATATGCACTTTGATCTATTGTTTCTCTTGTAGCACTTAAGATATTTGCAACACTTCCAGTAGCCTTTCTTGTATAGCTTGTATCATTATATTGTTCTATTACATAATTTTCTGGTGCATAATCAGTTGATTTATATAAATATTGATTATCAGTTCCAAAAAAACCTTGATATGGTAACTCTGTCTCATTTTCATCCGCTGTTTTATATGCAATATTCCTCTCTTTATCTATAGTTATTCCTAATACATTTGTTATATCTTCTATTGTAATACTTCTTACTTCATCTGCTAAGTCATCATTTGCATATATACTACATATTCCATCTAATACTTTTTTACAATAAATATAACTTTCTGCTCCACCTAATTTTAAATATGGGTCTGCTCCATCTCTTTGTATTGGACTTTCTGTTGTTAGTAATACATGTTGTCTATCTTCACTTAATCCAATTACTTGCCATTTTGTATTAGAATTTACTGTATATGTTTGTGTATCTTCTACTCCTGTATATTGTGATTTTAATGGATTATCTTCCATATCTGCTGTTGAAGCAGTTGAATCTGATGGTGTGTATTTCAAATAGTCAGCTACATGTAAATGTTCTTCATTATCACAATTATCTGGATTTTCACAACTTTCTCCAGCTATAAACATTTCTACTAAGGTTGTTCCATCATTATCTTCGTTTCCATCTGATATTTCGATATTTCCATTATTATCAACCGTATAAACTCTTTGAGAATCATTAAATTTAACCGTTATTGGGTTACTTCCACTTGCTGTTACATTATATCCATTACTAATCAATTCATCTTGTAACTCCCCTGCACTTACTCCATTTCCTTTATTATCTGCCATTACTCCATTGTACGCAATTCCTATTGCTTCCTTTTCCTCAGCTATTTCAGTATCTGTTTTGGCATCTTGTGCTCTTGTTAATATTCCATTCTCTCCTGTTAGTGTTGCTATTGATACTGCTGCTAATATTAATAACACTATAATGTTTAGTATGTTATCGATGGTTAGGCTGTAAAAAATCAGACTAGAATAACTCATTAGACCAGCCTGACCATCTATAACATTCATCGTAGTAAATTGCGGTAACCTTTTTATACATTTTTCTATGGAATTTCTATTTTTTTCTCTCACTTATTTTTTACCTCTTTCTTAGTTTTACTTCACTAACTATTGTGTTTTTTATACTTTCATTGTACAATTATGACATAGCTTCCCCCTCCCCAGAATGAACGGGCTTTTGATGGTATATTCAATTGTTTATTCTTAGGTGGTGTTTGGCATTAACATATGACCTTTTTTGCACTGTGGGCATAAGTTAAAGTCCTTTCCTAAAGTTTTCTTTAGTAGTTCGAGGATGGGAAGCTTTTTATTATTCTCTTCTACTTTTGCTCTTGTTAATATTTTACATTTTAATAACTTTTTCTTCTTGTTTCTATTTCCTAATATTCCATAATATCTTATTTTCATAAACTTTGGTGGTAATATATGTAT
>CALXKC010000048.1 GCA_944388775.1 uncultured Clostridia bacterium
TGAGCTATCCGCGACTCGAACGCGGGACAACTTGATTAAAAGTCAAGTGCTCTACCACCTGAGCTAATAGCCCATAAACATTGTAGTATTAACAAATGCTTATTAATATTACAACATTTTTTCACAAATGTCAATACATTTATGAAATTTTTTTGTATTTTTTGTGATTTTTTTATGTTTTTCTTATGCATTTAGTTTTTCAACAACATCTTCAACATCAATTCCATGTACTTCACATGCTTCTTCTAATGTTTCCATTTGAGATGCTGGGCAACCAATACAATGCATTCCAACTTGTAATAATATTTCTGCTTTTTCTGGAGCTTTTTCTAAAATTTCTCCAATTCTTGTATCTTTATTAAATTCCATTTTGCTTCCTCCTTCTCTATTATATTCTATAAATAAATGATTATCTCCTGATATTTTCATTTATCTTTATTTTTTTAAGTTTTATAATTAAACTTTAAATATTTTATCACAAATTTTAAAAAAAGTATAGACAAATTAAAAATTTTATTGTAAAATGGTAAAAATTGTAAGGCGGTGATATTATATCAAATTTAGTTAATTTATTTTTTATTACTTATATTATTTATCTTTTTATCACTTTATATTCAATTTATACATTTTTTGATATCATTTTTTTCCATAATCAGCAAGGAGCTAAATTGAAAATCAAAAAAAATTCACTTTAAAGAAAGGAGGTTTTTTTCTGAAATATTTAAAACTCATAATATTTTCATTACTTTTTGTTAGTATTTGTACATTTTTTGCTTATAAGCGACTCTATCCATTATATACAGCTCAAGAAGTAATTATAACATATGGTATACATCCATTTGATATTTGTTCGAAAAATCCAGATTTGTGGCAATTTTTAAAGATATCTTATATATTTATTTTTATATTTTCCCAATTCGTAATAAGTTATTTTCTTTATTCTAGAATTCTCCTAATATTTCAATTTTTTAGAAAAAGATTAAATTTATCATCAAAATATTCATCAAATTGCAAAACTGAATTTAATTCTAAAAATTTCTGTAATGATAAATCTAAAAAAATTTCTAAAAATAATTATAAAAATACTCACAATTCTAAAATTTCTTTTTTAACACAAAATTCTAGTTTAAACTTATTAATTGGTGAAGATATTGATTTAAATAAAAAAATTTATCTTCCAGAAAGTGGATTATATCAAAATTTTTTAGTAACTGGCACAATTGGCTCTGGCAAAACTTCAAGTTGTATGTATCCATTTACAAAACAGCTATTAGAGTTTAATTCAAAAAATCCTTCAAATAAAATAGGTATGTTAATTTTAGATGTTAAAGGAAACTATTATAATCAGGTCAAAAAATATGCTAAACAATTTGGTTTAGAAAAGGATTTAATAATAATTGAATTACTATCTTCTGTTTGCTATAACCCTTTGCATAAACCTAAATTGAAGCCTCAAGTTTTGGCTAATAGATTAAAAACTATCCTTTTACTTTTTTCTGAAAACAATACTGAATCATATTGGTTGGATAAGGCTGAACAAGTTCTAACTGAAGCAATTAAACTTTGTAGATTATACAATAATGGCTATGTAACTTTTGAGGAAATTCATAAATTAATTACCATACCTACATATTATCAAGAAAAAATTTCTATTCTAAAGGATTTGTTCGTTCATTCAAAATTTTCTACTGCACAAGTTTATGAATTAAATAACAGTCTTGATTTTTTCCAAAAAGAATTTTTTTCTTTAGATTTACGTACTAAAGGTATATTAGTTTCTGAAATTACTCGTATTACAAATACATTTCTATCTGATTATGATGTTATGAGCACATTTTCTCCTCCTAAAAACAAGCTATCTTTTTTGGGATTTGAAGATGTTTTGAAAAATGGAAAAATTGTTGTTTTAAATATGAATATTTCAGAGTATTCTTTGCTTTCTAAAATGATTGCAACTTATTTAAAATTGGATTTTCAATCTGAAGTAATTTCGAATCTTTCTAATGGTATCATTAGACCTTGTGCTTTTATATGTGATGAATATGATAAATATGCAACAAAAACAGATGGTGAGTTCTTTTCTTTAAGTCGTGAAGCGAAATGTATCAATATTGTCAGTACTCAAAGTTATTCATCTTTGAAAAACACTCTAAAGGAAGATGCTCAAGTTCAGGTCATTTTGCAAAATTTGATAAATAAAATTTGGTTTCGTACCGATGATGCTTTTACAATTGAATATGCTCAAAAACAACTTGGACAAGAAGATAAAGAAAAGATTTCTAAATCTATTTCTGAAAGTGCTCAAAAAACTCGTTTTAGTTATATTACTAATACTTTAAATTCAGAAAATTCTAATATTTCTGAAAGTTACAGCACTTATGTGCAAAAGGATTATATCTATGAAACTAAATTTTTCACACAGGAATTAGAAACTTTCACCGCTCTTACATTTTTATCTGATGGGAATAAAATTTTTCCACCAAAAAAAATTAGGATGTTACCTTATTTTAAAAATTAATTTTATTATTTTTTATATTTATTTGTTTTTTGATTTTTATTTTTTATTGAAAGGGGGTGCTATATTTGAAATTATTTAAAAAAATTAGTTATATATGTTTTATTTTTATTATATTTACTTTATTTTCTCCTTTGTTCTCTTTTGCTTGGGGAGATCCTGAAATTGTTAGTAAAATAAATTCTGCTTTTGAAAGTATAGAGGATTGGATTATAAAAATATCTACTCCTGCTGCAGCTGTTGCTGTTGGTACTGGTGTTTTTATGAAGAAATTTAGTTTTGGTGATGAAGAGAAAATAAGAACAGGAAAAAAATTAATTAAGGGCTCTTTATTTTCATATGGATTTATTCTGGCTATTGATTTAATTTTGTCAGCTATTAAATCATTGATTGCTTAAATTAGTTTTGCTAAATATGTTACAAGAAAGGAGGTTATGGTGTAAAGGATAATGGAAAATGCACAAAATACTAATGATATTACTCAAATTATAATAGATACAATTAATACAATATTTGAGAATTTATTTAGTTCAATAGATAATAGCCTTTATGATGTATTAGATAAAGTGACTTTTATAAGTTCTGATATTTTACGAGATTCTAATTTTGAGACTATTTTCGGAACTTCTGCTTCAAATGGTATTTTATTAATTGCAAATTCTCTTTTACTAGGTTTTTTACTTTATTATGCTATTAGATATTTAATGGCTCATCTAACATTTACACAATCAGAACTTCCTTTTCGTTTTTTAATTAAACTTGTACTTTGTGGAATATTTATGAATTTCTCTTTTTCTTGTTTAGAATTGTTTTTAGATTTAAATAATAATATTTCTCTTGCAATTCGTTCTCTTGGTGAGCATTTGTTTAATAAAGACATCTGTTTTTCAGAATTGATTACTACTATTAATACACAAATGGCAATTGATACAAATTCCTTAAATCTTTTTTCTTTAGATGGCTTGATAAAAAGTATTTTAAGTGTATCTTTGCTTAGTTTAGTATTTTCATATTCTTTGAGATATGTTTTTGTTAAAGTTTTTATTTTGCTTTCGCCTTTTGCAATTTTATCATTAAGTTTGCAAAATACAAATTGGTTTTTTAGAGCTTGGTTTCGTAACTTATTTTCTTTATTGTTTCTACAAATTGTAGTATCATTAGTTTTATTAATTTTATTTTCAATGGATTACTCGGCTTCTAATTTGTTTGTAAAATTTATATATGTTGGTGGAATTTATGCTTTGATTAGAGCAAATTCATTTATACGTGAATTTATTGGTGGAGTTTCCACACAAGTTACACAATCTGTGAAAAAAATCTTTTAGTTTTAATATTTGAATTTTTGAAAGGAGGATTGCTTTTGAAGTTTGTTTTTCCTCAGAATTATAACTTTAAAAATAAATTGTTTGGTGTTATTGATTATACTACTATTTTTGTTAATGTTGTTTGGTCTGCTTTAGTTTTTTTAATTGTTTTTCTTCTTGTTCAAGATTGGTCTTTTAGAATATTTCTTGTTATCACTTTTTCTTTTCCTTTGCTTTTACTTAGTATTGCGGGTTTTCAAGGTGAAAATATAGTTTATGTTTTGTCTTATTTGTTTCATTTTATGTTTTGTCAGAAATTGTTTTTCTTTAGAAAGAATAATTAATTTGTTTATTTATTCTAAAAGAAGATTAATTGTTTTTTCATCTGTATTTATAATATTTTTCTGAGAGGAGGTGAAACAATTAATGGAAATTAATAAGAATATAATTAATTTAATTAAAAGAAATGATACTAAATTTAAAAATATAAATTTTAATCAGAATGAAAGATTAAAAAAGGAATTTTATATATCCTTAAAAAATTACGAATTTGAATTAGCTGAAAAATCAGCATATGAAATAGCTTTATGGATTGAATCAAATGAAAAACATCTTTCTACATCAAAACAAATTAATTATACGAAATATAATTCTGGAGAAATATTATTAGTTGATTTAGGTTCAAATAATTATGCAGGAGAATTCTCATATATTCATCCTGCAATAGTAATAAAAGAAACATCAACTAAAATATTTATCGTTCCATGTTCAAGTGGAGAGCCTCGAAAAAATTCTTATGGAATTGTATATCCTGAGTATGAAGTTGGAAATATTAATGATGGCTTTCATAAAAATACTGTTGTTATGTTATATGAAGCCAGATTTATTGATAAAAATAGAGTGATTTCTAAATTAGGTAAAACAACATTTTCTTTCTTTAATAAGATTTCTAAAAAGTTGTGTTATCAATTATCTCTTTGAATTTATTAAAAATATTTATTTTTTGTTGACTTATAATGTCCTAAATGTTATACTATACATAAATAAAGAAGGCTTTATGCCTTGCCGTGGGAGCAATCTCATGATGCGAAGTTCCATAGCTTAATACTTGATAACAAGTGTTAAGCTATATATTTTCAATTAAATTTCGAAATTTATCATTATATTAAAAATTTTGTTTGTCCCTTGAATTTTTTGTCTAAAAAAGATATAATTCTATTTGCAACCAAAAACATTTTATTATAAAAAAATTATACAGTCAAAAGATAAACGGTTATAGGGAAACCTTAATAAAACAAAACCTAAATATACAAAACAAGGGGAAAAATAAGATGAAGTTAGAACAAAATGAAAAACCACTATTATTTTCTGAAACAACAATTCCTGATATCTTTTTTGCAGAACATTTATCAGAATTACCAGGAGACTATCTAAAAATTTATTTATATTTAATCTTTTTATCTAAATATGGTAAAGATATTAAATTAACAGATTTATCAAAAAAATTAAATATTCCTCTAAAGGTTATTAATGATGGTCTAAAATTTTTAGAAGAACATGAATTAGTAATAAAAAAAACTACTGGATATATAATTGTTGATTTACAAGAAGCTACACTTCATAATTTATATACCCCTAATTTAACTATGTCTAAAGAAAAAGTAGAAAAAACTGCTAAAAATAAATTTAGAACTAAAGCTATTGAGCATATTAATAATATGTATTTTCAAGGTATCATGGGACCTTCATGGTATAATGATATTGATATCTGGTTCAACAAATATGGTTTTGATGAACAAGTTATGATAGCTTTATTTGATTATTGTTATAATCGTAGCGCTATGCACCGTAATTATGTTCAAACTGTTGCAGAAGCATGGGCTTCAAATAAAATAAAAACATGGAATGATTTGGACCAATATTATGCTAAACAAGAGAATTTGAATAAATATAAAAAGACAATTGCTAAAAAGCTAGGAAAACATGGTGGATTAACTCAATATGAAGAAGCATATATTGAAAATTGGGTTTTGAATTTTGGTTATGATATGAATATTATAGAAATTGCTTTGAAAAGAACTACTTATAAACAAAATCCTACTTTTGAATATATTAATAAAATTATTACTGATTGGCATGAAAGAAATTTAAAAACTCCTGAAGAGGTTAATGCTTTTATTGAGCAAAGAAAAGTTCAAGAAAAAAATACAAAAGAATTGAAATCTAAAGTTAAAAAAGCAAATTATGAACAAAGAAATTATGATAATCTTGACTTTTTATATGCTAATCCAGTAAAAAAAGAAAATTAATATTTTTACATTTATGAATAGGAAAGGTTGGTATTTTGCATGTCTAATGAGGTTTTAAATTCTTTACTAAGAGAATATGAACAAAAAAAGTTAAATGCTGAATTAGATTTAGAAAAAAGAAAAACTGAATTATATAAAAAATTGCCGGAATTGCAAAAAATAGATGATGAAATTAATCATCTTTCTTTTCAAACTGCAAAAAATATATTAAATAGAAATGCATCTATTTCAACTTCTGATTTCAAACAAAAGATTGAAGAATTAAAATATAAAAAAGCATGTATTTTACATGATGCCAACATTCCTGCAGACTTTTTAAAACCTCATTATTCTTGTTCTATTTGTAATGATACTGGTTATGTAACAAAAAATAATTATGAAACTGAAATGTGTTCTTGTTTAAAACAGAAATTATTGGACATTTCATTTAATAAATCAAATATGTCAAATTTAGATAAAGAAAACTTTGATACTTTTAACGCAAATTTGTATTCTGATGATGTGGATATTGCTAAATATAAATTTAATATTTCACCTCGTACGAATATTTTAAATATTAAACAAAAATGTATCGAGTTTGTAGAGAACTTTGATAATCCAGATTCTAAAAATTTATTGTTTACAGGAAATACTGGTTTACGGCAAGACTTTTATGTCTAATTGTATTGCAAAAGAATTGTTAAAGAAAGGGAAAACTGTTCTTTATCAAACAGCACCTGTATTGCTTGAAAGCGTAATAGATTACAAGATGAGTAAACAAAAAAACTACTCTGAAAATATTTTAAAGTCTGTTTTGGAATCTGATTTGTTAATTATTGATGATTTAGGAACTGAAAGTTTAAATAGTATGAAGTTAAGTGAGTTGTTTAATATAATAAACACTAGAATTTTGAATTTAAATCAAAAAATAACTAAAACCATTATTTCTACTAATTTGAATATACAGGATATTTTTAGGAATTATGAAGAACGTATTGGTTCTCGTATTGCAGGTTATTATGATATTTATTGTTTCTTTGGAGATGATTTGAGATTTAGAAGATAATAAAAAAAATTCTTTAAAATGAAATGCACCCCAAAATGTTAGACAAAAAGTTTAATATTTTGGGATGCATTTTTTACAGATGTTTCATATGGTTTCTCGCATTTTTGTTTAAATTCGATTCTTACCTGTCCGCCCCGACCTAAAGGTTTAACTTCTTTGATGGTTAAAATTTTAGCATCATTTTTCATACTCATTACCTCCTGGTATTTAATTTATGTATTAATATATCACAAATTAATGTCTATTTCAAGAAAAAAATCCCCTAAGGGATTTTTCCTATAATTTCATTTGTCCATCATTTTCAATTTCGTCTGGTGTTAGAGTTTCAATACTTACAACCTTTCCACCATCATTAGTTCTCATAAGAGTTACACCTTGTGTTGATCTACCAAGAACACTTACATCTTTTACACTAATTCTAATAATTGTTCCTGTATCTGTAATTAACATTACATCATCATCTTCAGTTGCAATTCTTACACCTACTAATTTTCCTGTTTTTTGTGTGATTTTGTATGTTATTACTCCTTTTCCACCTCTGATTTGTACTCTGTATTCATCCAATTCTGTTCTCTTTCCAAATCCATTTTCAGTAATTGCAAGTAACGTAGCCTTTCCTCCTGCTATAACTGATTCCATTCCGATCACTTCGTCACCTTCATCTAATCTAATACCTATAACTCCTTGAGAAACTCTACCAATTGGACGTACATCTTTTTCATCAAATGTTATACACATACCATTTCTAGTAACTAATACAACATTATCTTGTCCATCTGTTAGACGTACTGCAATTAGTTCATCTTCTTCTTTTAGAGTTATTCCTTGAAGTCCAGTTTTTCTATTTGAATCATATTCTTTTAATGCTGTTTTCTTTATTAATCCATGTTTTGTAGCCATTAATAAATATTTGTCATCTGCAAAATTTTGGATTGGAATAACTGCTGATACTTTTTCTCCTGGATCAAGGCTAAGTAAATTAACAATTGCTGTTCCTTTTGCTGTTCTTCCAGCCTCTGGTATTTCATATCCTCTAAGTTTATATACTTTACCTTTATTTGTGAAGAATAGAATTACATCATGTGTAGATGCTGTAAAGATTTGTTTTACAAAGTCTTCTTCCCTAGTTGCTATTCCAGTAATTCCTTTTCCACCTCTTCTTTGGCTTCTATATGTATCTATTGGCATTCTTTTGATATATCCAAAGTGTGTTAATGTTACTACTGTTTGTTCTTCTTTTATTAAATCTTCAATATCGATTTCGCCTTCTGCTGCAACTATTTTTGTTTTTCTGTCATCTCCAAATTTATCTTTTACTTCTATTAATTCTTCTTTTATGATGTCATATACTAATCTTTCACTATTTAAAATGGCTCTTAAATGTTCGATTAATTCCATCAATTGTTTATATTCTTCTTCTATTTTTTCACGTTGCAAACCTGATAATGTTTTTAATCTCATGTCTAGAATTGCTTGTGCTTGTATATCTGTTAGACCAAATCTTTCCATTAATCTTTCTTTTGCGTCATCATATGAAGAACGAATTATTTGGATTACTTCATCAATATAGTCTAATGCTATTTTTAATCCTTCTAAGATGTGTGCTCTTGCTAGGGCTTTGTCTAAATCAAATTGTGTTCTTCTTAAAATAACATCTTTTCTATGGTCAATATATACATCTAATGCTTGTCTTAATGTTAATATTTTTGGCTCTCCATTTACTAATGCAAGCATTATAATTCCGAATGTTGTTTGCATTTGTGTATGTTTAAATAATTGATTTAAAACAACTTGTGCATTTGCATCTCTTTTTAATTCAATTACAACTCTAACTTTTTCTTTTCTGTCTGATTCATCTCTACATTCAGAAATTCCTTCGATTTTCTTTTCTTTTGATAAGTCAGATATTGTTTTAATTAAGTTAGCTTTATTTACTTGATATGGTAAAGATGAAACTATGATTCTTTGTCTATTACCACTCATTTCTTCTATGTTTGTTTCAGCTCTTAATGTTATTTTTCCTCTACCTGTTTTATATGCTTGTTTGATTCCAGCTGTTCCTAAAATTATACCTTCTGTTGGGAAGTCTGGTCCTTTTATAACTGACATTAAATCTTCATCTGAAACATTGTCTTCATCAATTATTTTTATAATTCCATTAATTAATTCTGATAAGTTATGTGGTGGAATATTTGTTGCCATACCTACGGCTATTCCTGAAGAACCATTTGCAAGTAATGCTGGAATTCTTGCAGGTAATACTGTTGGCTCTTGTAATCTATCATCATAGTTTGGCATAAAATCAACTGTATTTTTCTCAATATCTGTTAACATGTATTGGGCAATTTTAGCCATTCTTGCTTCTGTGTACCTCATGGCTGCTGCTCCATCTCCGTCAACAGAACCAAAGTTTCCATGTCCATCAATTAACATATATCTCATAGAGAAGTCTTGCGCCATTCTAACCATTGCATCATATACTGAACTGTCTCCATGTGGATGGTATCTACCTAAAACTGAACCTACTGTATTTGCACATTTACGATATGGTTTGTCTGCTGTTATTCCGTCTTCATGCATTGCGTATAGGATTCTTCTATGTACTGGTTTTAAACCATCTCTTGCGTCTGGAAGGGCTCTTGATACGATAACACTCATGGCATAATCAATGTATGCTGTTCTCATTTCTTTTTCGATGTCTCTTTCGATTATTTTTCCGTCAAATCTTTCTTGTCTTTCTTCCATTGTTTTCCCTCTTTTCCTTTATTTTTCTACATTTGTATTATACTAAAACAAACCTAATTTTGCAAGTAAAAT
>CALXKC010000049.1 GCA_944388775.1 uncultured Clostridia bacterium
ATATTAGCTATTTCAGATGGAATAATGGTAGCTCGTGGAGATATGGGTGTTGAAATACCAATGGAACAAGTTCCAATTATTCAAAAACACTTTATTAAAAGATGTAATCAAGTTGGAAAACCAGTTATTACAGCAACACAAATGTTAGAGTCAATGACAACTAACCCTAGAGCAACAAGAGCAGAAGTTAGCGACGTTGCAAATGCTGTTTATGACTTAACAGGAGCAATCATGCTTTCAGGAGAATGTGCTATGGGTAAATATCCAGTAGAATGTGTTGAAACAATGGATAAAATCTCATTATCAATTGAAGGAGCAATTAATTACTGGAAGAGATTTAATAGAAAAGAAGTTAAACATGATAAAGATGACTTAGAATCTACAATAGCATATACAACATGTGTAACAGCAGAACATATTGAAGCTGATGCAATAGTTGCATATACACATAAAGGAGATTCTATAAGAAAATTAGCAGGATTAGGAGCTGGATGCCCAATATTTGCTATAACAGATGATGAAAAAACATATTATCAATTAGGTGCATCATTCAATGTTCATCCAGTATTATATACAGAAGGAAAAACAATTGAAGATACAATTTCTCATGGAATTGAAATCTTGAAAAATGATGGAATCCTAGAAAAAGGAGATACAGTTGTTTTAGCTGGAGGAGCAAAAATATTACCTGATGATACTGAAAATAAAGTAATCGGTGGATTTGTAAGATTATAATTAATTATTAGAAAATAGCCTATATGGCTATTTTTTGTTGGGAAAATTTATAAAAATGTTGTTTTTTTCAAAAAGATAATATATAATTCTAACATAGAGAATAAAAGAAAGGAGAAAGGAGATGTGTCCCAGAATGGACAAAAATGTCCAAACAGAAACGTCCCCAAATGGACATTGGCACGTCCCCAATGAGACAAAATGGCAAAACCAATAGTAGCGATAATAGGAAAACCAAATGTAGGTAAATCAACATTTTTTAATTATTTAGCTGGAAGCAGAATATCAATTGTTCAAGATACGCCAGGTGTTACAAGAGATAGAATATATGCAGAAACAAATTGGAGAGGAAGAACATTTACATTAGTTGATACAGGTGGAATTGAGCCAGACTCAGAAGATATAATTTTATCTCAAATGAGAGAACAAGCAAATTTAGCAATCGCAATGGCAGATGTTATAATATTCTTAACAGATATAAAGCAAGGAGTTACAGCAGCAGATAGAGAAATATCACTGATGCTAAAAAAATCAGGAAAACCGATTGTATTAGTATGTAACAAGGCAGACAACTTTGATAAAGATAGAGATGAAATATATGAATTTTATAATCTAGGAATAGGAGATCCATTTCCAATTTCAGCTGCAAATGCATTAGGTATTGGTGATGTATTAGATGAAATCTATGATAAATTACCACCAAAAGAACAAGGAGAAGATGAAGATGATTCAATAAAAGTTGCAGTAATAGGAAAACCAAATGTAGGAAAATCATCTTTGATTAATAAGATTTTAGGAGAAAATCGAGCGATTGTAAGTGACATTGCAGGAACAACTAGAGATGCAATAGATACAGAATTTGAAAATAAAAAAGGAAAATATGTATTAATAGATACAGCTGGAATTAGAAGAAAAAGCAAAGTAAAAGAATCTATTGAAAAATTTAGTATAATGAGAACCCTTTTGGCAATTGAAAGAGCAGATGTATGTTTAATGATGATAGATGCATTAGAAGGAGTTACAGACCAAGATGCAAAAATTGCCGGAGAAGCACATGAAGCAGGAAAAGGTGTTATTATAGTTGTAAATAAATGGGATGCATTTGAAAAGGAAACAGGAACTTTAGAAAAATACAAACAGAAAATTTACGACCAACTAAAATACTTATCATATGCACCAATAATATTTGTATCTGCAAAAACAGGACAAAGAGTAAACAAATTATTTGATTTAATAAATCATGTAGCAGAACAAAATTCTATGAGAATATCGACATCAGTATTAAATCAGGTTATAAATGAAGCAATAGCAATAGTGCAACCACCAACAGATAAAGGAAAAAGACTAAAAATATTTTATGGTACACAAGCTTCAACAAAACCACCAACATTTGTAATATTCGTAAATAGCAAAGAACTATTCCATTTTTCATATGAAAGATATTTAGTAAATCAAATAAGAAAAGAATTTGGACTAGAAGGAACACCAGTAAGAATCATAGTAAGAGAAAAAAGGGATTCAGGGGACGGAGCTTAAAATCCCTAAAAGCAGGGATTTAGGGGCGGACCTTTAAATAAAGTAAAAAGGGAGGAAAAATAATGGCAGTTTATATTATTATGGCAATTATAGCTTACCTAATAGGAAGTGTTAATTTTTCAGTAATTTTTAGCAAAAAATTTGCAGGATTTGATGTAAGAGAAAAAGGAAGTGGAAACGCAGGAAGCACAAATATGCTTCGTAGTGTTGGAAAAAAAGCGGCAGCATTAACTTTGGTTTGTGATGTTTTAAAAGGAGTAGTTGCAATTGTAATAGCAATAATAGTAGGAAATATAATACAAGATTCAAACAAAGAATTACTACTACAAATTGCAGGAATTGCAGTTGTTTTAGGACATACATTTCCAATATTTTTCCAGTTTAAAGGTGGAAAAGGTGTTGCAACATCTTTAGGAATTTTATTAATGAGTAACTGGCAAATTGGTCTTATTTGTTTAGTATTTGCATTGGTTTTAATGACTTTAACTAGAATGGTATCATTAGGCTCATGTGCAGCAGCTGTACTTTTCCCAGTTTTAACTTTGTTTATAAATGACCATTACACTGTATTAACAGAGGGAAAACAAGGAAGTACATATCTAGTATATAGCATTATTATGGCAGTAATAGTATTATTTAATCACAGAAGTAATATAAAGAGAATATTGAATGGAACAGAAAATAAATTGAGTTTTAAAAAATAAATCTAATAAAAATGCAAGAAACGACATAAGACAAAAAATATAGATTTTAAATAAACATGATTGAATAAAAATGGAGGAAAACCAATGAAAAAAAGAATAACAACATTATTTGCAATAATTATAATAAGTTTATTGATGATAATATTCAATACAACAAATGCACAAGCAACTTCATCAGATAATGAATTTTTTGAATTACAATTTAAAATAATAAACAACGAAGAAAATGAGAATGTAGATATTTATTTACTTTTGCCAAAAGAATATATAGAATTCGCAATAGAACATGATAAATTAGATATAGAATATGAAGGTGCAAGTACATTAAAAGAAAACAATATACCAAGTATTGATGTAGACGGATTAAACATATTAGATGATATCTATGAAGAAGATGGGACTGAATATGTTCAAATTTTGCTAGAGAAAAATGAAGATAATATATATTCTTTCAATATTTTATCAGACTACTTTGACTTAGATATGAAATATAGAATAAAAAATGATGACAAGGATTTTATAGCACATATAGATAATTTTGATATAGAAAATGGAGTATGTGAGATAGAATATGATTATAACGCAGATATAGTTAAACAACCAGATAGAAAAATGTTTTCATTCGGTACAATTTTATTAGTTGCAATTCTAATAATAATATTAATATTAGGAATTTCATCTTATACAAAACACAAGAATAATATTTAATATAATAGATGGTTTATAGGTAAAGCCACAAAAACCTAAATACATAAAACAAGGAATGAATAGAAGTGAAAAAAATAGCAATAATAGGAAGTGGAAGCTGGGGAGTGGCATTAGCATGCCATCTAGCAAGATGTGGAAATGAAATAAAAATATGGTCATTTGATGAAGAAGAAAAAAGATTAATAAACGAAGAAAAAAAATGCAAATTTTTACCAAAGGTAGAGATACCAAATAATATAATATGTTCAAATGATTTTGAAGAAGTAATAAAAGATACAGAGTTTATTTTACATGTAACACCTTCAAAATTTACAAGAGATACATTTAAACAATATAAACAATATGTTGGTGATAAACCAGTAATTATTTGTTCAAAAGGATTTGAAAAAGAAACTTTAAAAACACTTGATGAGGTAATTTTAGATGAATTACCAACAGCAAAAGTAGGAGCATTATCTGGACCAAGCCATGCTGAAGAAGTTTCAATAGCTATTCCAACAGTTTTAGTAATTGCTTCAAAACATAAAGAAATTTTAGATATGATACAAAATACTTTTATGTGTGCGGAAATGAGAATATATACTTCAAATGATATTAAAGGAGTAGAACTAGGAGGAGCTTTAAAAAATATCATAGCATTCTGTGCAGGGGTTGCAGCCGGTATTGGTTTAGGTGATAATACTTTTGCAGCATTGATTACAAGAGGATTAGGAGAATTAACTAGATTAGGAGTTGCATTAGGTGGAGAAAAAGAAACATTCTATGGTCTAAGTGGATTAGGAGATTTAATAGTTACATGTCTTAGTGAACACAGTCGAAATAGAAAAGCAGGAAAATTAATTGGGCAAGGAAAAACATTAGAAGAGGCTAAAAAAGAAGTTGGTATGGTAATTGAAAGTATTGATAATATTGAAGTTGCATATGAGCTTGGAAAGAGAAATAATGTATATATGCCAATAGTTGAAACTGTTTATAAAGTTTTATATGAGAATTTAGATCCAAGAGAAGCGGTTAAAGAGCTTATGACAAGGGAGAAAAAAAGTGAAAATTAATTCTTTTCCAATCAATAGAACATAATAAAAAATTAATGAATAAAAATTTGAAAAAATAAGATAATAAAAATAAGTGTAATTAATATAAAAATATAAACTAGAAAGAGAGGAAAATGCAATGGAATTTTTTGATAAATTAGGAAAAAAAGCATCAGAAGCATATAAGATGACTGCTGATAAAACAGGAAAAATAGCAAAAGAAACAAAAATGAAATTTAAAATAGGAGAACTTAGGTCACAAATAAATGATATATATGAGGAAATCGGTAAAAAAGTGTATGAAAAACATGTAAAAAAAGAAGAAATTTCAATGAAAAATGATTTGGAAGAAGAATGTACAAAAATTGATGTGTTGTCAGATGAAATAGAAAGTTTATTAAAACAATGTTTAGAACTAAAAGATAAAAAACAATGTCCTAAATGTTTTAAAGAAATTGAAAAAGACGCAAAATTTTGCCCAAGCTGTGGTGCAAAACAAGAAGAAACAGAAGTAAAAGAAGTAGAAATTTTAGAGGATGTAGAAACTACAGAAGTAGAGGATGATGACCTAATAGATAATCAAATAAATATAGAAGATGTAGAAAAAAACAAAAATAATAATGTTGAAAATGAAGAAAGTGCAGAAACATCATCTGACTTGAAAGATGAATCAAGTGCTTGTAACAATTTAGAAAAAACTATTCAAGTTGAATCTAATGTAGAAGATGATGACGAAGATGAAAATAATTAATTTTTTCTAACTTAATTAGGTTTAATTAATAAAGGAAAAAACATAGAAAGACTTAGAAGGGAAATAAACTTAAAATGAAAATAGTGATACAAAGAGTAAAAAACGCAGAAGTAGATGTAGAAGGAAAAACAGTTGGTAAAATCGAAAAAGGTTTTTTGGTTTTATTAGGTGTAACACATGATGACACAGAAGAACAAGCAGATTATCTAGTAAAAAAACTTTGCCAATTAAGAGTATTTACAGACGAAAATGACAAAATGAATCTAAGTTTAAAAGATGTAAATGGAGAATTACTAATAGTTTCTCAATTTACACTATATGCAGATTGTACACGGAGGAAATAGACCATCATTTATAAATGCAGCTAAACCAGACAAAGCAGAAAAATTATATGAATATTTTTGTAAGCAATGTGAAGAAAAGTATAATATCAAAGTCCAAAAAGGTATTTTTGGTGCAGATATGAAGGTTTCGCTTTTAAATGATGGACCAGTAACAATTATAATTGAAAAGTGAGAATTTTGCGCATTTTGGCATGTCCCTAATAAGGAAATCTTTCATATAAATATTTAATAATCTCATCACCATTGTGAGGACTAACGTGAATAAAAACATTCTTGTCTAAACATATCCACATATTAATTTCATAATCATCAGAATTATCAATAAATGTACCAACAATTTCTGCTAATTCAACAGGATTTTGGTACATTTTTTCCCACTTTAAGTCATCATATAAATAAAAAGTAGTATTATAAAATTTACTCAAAAATTTTCCTAATTCACCTTTTTTTTCAGTATATAAACAAATTCGTGCAGACATAACAAACCTCTTTTTAAAAACAAAATTAATTTTTAATAAAATTGATTTAATAAAAATAAATCTAATAAACAAAACCTTTAATATTAGTATAAAAAATAAAATTAAATTTATACAGGGAATAAATTGCAAAGAAATCGCAAATAATAAAAAATATAATAAAATTTGGAGGTTTGGTTTTGAAAAATTTAAAAAGATTAGGATATATAATTTTAATAGTTATAATAGCAATTTTAGGATTTGTTATTTATTCAAATGCAAATAAAGGAGAAGAAAATAATCAGCAAGAAAAAGTATTCTCTGAAATTAAATATGTAGAATCAAAATTAGTCCAACTATTTAATGAAATGAACAAAATAGAATCTAGAAATTATAGTATTGCAATAGGAGAAATATCAAAAGACAGCAGTAGTAGTCAGTCAAATGGGCAATCAAGTGGACAGTCAAATGATGAAAGTTCATCAGAAAGTGGCTCAGGAGGCGGAGAAGGGGGAACTTCTTCAGGCGAACAGTCAGATAGTAGTAATAATTCTAATAGTAGTTCAAACAGTGATCAAGATAATAAAAAATATGAATTACAATTAAGTGGAGTGTTGACAAATAAGGAAGATATTAACTGGGATTATGTGAAAGGAGAAATAGAAAATCTATATACATCAATTGCAACGATAACATTAGATTTTTATCAAATTGGAGCAAATCAAGACAATATTTTATTATTTAATCAACAAATAGATAATCTTTCAGTAGCAGTAAAAGATGAAAACAAAGAAACAACATTAGCAGAACTATCAAATCTGTATACAAATTTGTCAAACATAACTCAAAATTTACAGGGAAACGAAACATATAAAATGGTAGTTAGAATTAAAGAAAATATTTTTAAGGCATATTCTAAATTAGATGTAGGAAAATGGGATGAAATATCAAATGATGTAAATAATGCAACATCCATCTATGCAGAGTTATTAACAAATGCAAGCAATGGAATTGATAATCAATATGAAATAAATAAAGGATATATATTAATAAATGAGATGCAAAATGCTGTAAAATTACAAGATGTATCAGTTTTTTTAATAAAATACAAAAATTTACTAGAAGAATTAAATAGTATATGATATAATATGAAAAGAGTAAATTGAATAGTCGCTGGTAAATTCCGAAAGGAATTACGAGAGGAAAGTCCGGGCTCCATAGAGCAAAGATGCTAGATAACGTCTAGTGAGGGTGACCTTAAGGAAAGTGCAACAGAAAATAACCGCCCCTTTAGTTTATTCTAAAGAGGTAAGGGTGAAAAGGTGAGGTAAGAGCTCACCGCTATTATGGTGACATAATAGGTCAGTGTAAACCCCATCTGGAGCAACACCTTGCAAAGAAGATTAAGCCTGCTCGGCACCTTCTTGATTTGTGTGGCTTGAGATAGATAGTGATATCTATCCTAGATAAATGACTATTTTAAATGACAGAACCCGGCTTACAGATTTACTCCATTGAAAAATAATTAAAATTTTGGCGTAGTTAAATTGATTTTCCTAGCCAAAATTTAATTCTTTTCTAACGATATGATTTTAGGGGGGAAGAGATAAGATGGAAAGAATAGATTTTTTAGCAACTGATGGAATAAATTTAAATGGCTTTATATATAAAGCAGATACAAGTAGCAATAGCAAAAAAGTTATTCTTGCAGTACATGGAATGAGTAGTAATTGTTTTAAAAAAAGAGATGAAATAATTGCTAAAAAAATGAATGAAAATGGAATAGACTATTTTTGTTTTAACAATAGAGGTAGTGAATTAGTAAAGTACATACGTAAAAATATAAATGGAAAAAAAGAAAAACACTTAGGTGGAACTACATATGAAGATGTACTAGAAGGATATGAAGATATTGTAGGAGCAATATTAAAATTAGAAGAGTTAGGATATAAAGAAATATACTTACAAGGACACAGCCTTGGATGCACTAAAATTGTATATACATATAATGAATTAAAAGATGAAGAAGATAAAAACTTAGAAAATATCAAAGGCATAATATTATTATCATTAATAGATATACCTTCAACATTAAAAATCTATTTAAGAGATAAATTTGATACATATTTAAACTTAGCAGAAGAAAAGGAAAAGGCAGGATTAAAAAAAGAATTAATGCCAAAAGATGCATTTATACATCCAATAAGCGTTAAAAGTTTTTTACGTTATGCAAGAGATAACAAAGAAATAGATTTTGCAAGATATAGTGAAGATAATGAATTTGAAAAGTTAAACAATATAGACTGTCCAATAATGATGAGATGGGGAAACAACAACGAAATGATATTACAAAATGCAGAAGAATTAGTAGAATTAATTAATCAAAAAATCAATAATCTTAAAAAAGATATTTCATTTATTGATGGTGCAGATCATGGATATCATAATAGAGAAGAAATATTAGCAGAACAAATTTTGAAATTTATAAATAATTAAATTTGATTATAAATAACATTAAAGAGAATTGAAATTAAATATTTCAGTTCCTTTTTTTGTGCATATAAAATTAAATTTTCTAAAAAATGAGTAAAACCAAGAAAAAATTAAAAAACAATAAAAATAATGAAATAAAACAAATATTTTACTACATAATCAATATTGATTTTAAAGTGCTTGGAATGGTAAACTACAAAATACATATTAAGAATGATTTTCTATAAAAAAAGAATAGTTTATAAATCATTTTTATAATAATATAAAAAATGAAAAATAAACTACAATATTTATAGCATAATAAAGAAAGTTATTCTTTACCCAAAGTACAATTAATATCATCAGTAAAACCAAGTATCCAAACAGGAGAAACATCAAAAAGTTTTCCAATTTTTATTAACATATCACGGTCAATTTTTTTTATTTTTCCGTGATGCATACTTAGAAATTGTACCTTTTGATTTAATTCCAAGAGCTTGAGCTACTTGAGTATAAGTTAAACCAGATTGTTTTATTAAAAAAGAAAATCTTTCAGCCAATACATTATCCAAGATAATAACCTCCTAAAAAGAATATCATCAATATAGACAGTATAACATTTAAAATGTGTTTTGTAAATAGCCATTTTGCAATAAAATAAAAGAAAAAGTATCATTAGCGATAACAAAATTCGGCTAAAAGATTGACAAATCATTAAAAATAATATATTATGTTTCTAAAACGGAAACGAAGAAGGAGTAGATATGGAAGCAAAGGAAGTAGGAAATAATGTTAAAAATTTAATGAAAGAAAATAATTACACCGAAAAAGCACTTGCAGAAAAAATGGGAATTACAGCTAAAACATTAGCAAAAAAATTAGCAGGTAAGCAAGAATTTTATGCTAGTGAAATAATTTCCATTACTGAAATTTTTGAATTAGATATAAAAAAATGTGTAGAAGTTTTTTTTGTCTCAAAAAGTAAGTAAAAAATTTAAAATTTTACATAATAATTGCA
>CALXKC010000050.1 GCA_944388775.1 uncultured Clostridia bacterium
AAACAAGATTTAGGAAGAGAAAAATTCTTAGAAGAAGCATGGGCATGGACTAAACTTTATGGTGGTACAATTGAAAATCAACAAAGAAAGCTAGGCTGTTCATGTGACTGGGATAGAAGAAGATTTACACTTGATGAAGGATTATCAGAGGCGGTTTTAGAAGAATTTGTTAATTTATATAATGATGGATATATATATAAAGGAACAAGAATGGTAAACTGGTGTCCTAATTGTAATACAGCCATTTCAGATGCAGAAGTTGAATATAAAGAAGAAGAATCTCATTTATGGCATTTAAGATATAAATTAAAAGATGAAGAAAGATTCGTAGAAGTTGCAACAACAAGGCCAGAAACAATGCTTGGAGATACAGCGGTTGCAGTTCATCCAGATGATGAAAGATACAAAGATATTGTAGGAAAAACTTGTATCTTACCAATAGTAAATAGAGAAATTCCAATAATTGCAGATGAATTTGTAGAAAAAGAATTTGGAACAGGATGTGTTAAAATCACGCCATCTCATGATCCTAATGATTATCAAGCAGGATTAAAACATAATCTAGAATTTATAGAAGTATTTGATAATAAAACAATTATGGGAGATTTAATGCCAGAAGTTAAAGGAATGACAGCGTTAGATGCCAGACCTATAGTTGTAGAAAAACTAAAAGAATTGGGAGCATTAGTATCAATAGAAGAATATACTCATAATGTTGGAAAATGTGAAAGATGTAAAACAACAATTGAACCAAGAGTTTCAGAGCAATGGTTTGTAAAAATGGAAGAACTTGCAAAACCAGCATTAGAAGCAGTTAGAAATGGAGATGTAAAATTTGTTCCAAAAAGATATGAAAAAACATATTTTAATTGGTTAGAGAACATTCAAGATTGGTGTATTTCTAGACAACTTTGGTGGGGACATCAAATACCTGCATATTATTGTGATGAATGTGGACACATAAATGTTGCAAAAACAAAACCAGAAAAATGTGAGAAATGTGGAGCTACTCAATTACATCAAGACCCAGATACATTAGATACATGGTTTAGTTCGGCATTATGGCCATTTTCAACACTTGGTTGGCCAAATAAAGAGTCAGAAGATTTAAAAACATTCTATCCTACAAATGTATTAGTAACAGGATATGACATCATATTCTTCTGGGTAGCTAGAATGGTATTTTCAGGATTATATGCAATGAAAGAAAAACCATTTAGTGATGTATTAATACATGGAATAGTACGTGACAGTCAAGGAAGAAAAATGTCAAAAACATTAGGCAATGGTGTAGATCCAATAGAAGTAATAGACCAATATGGAGCAGATAGCTTGAGATTTTCAGTATTATCAGGAACTACAATGGGAAATGACATAAGATACATGCTAGAAAAACTTGAGCAAGCATCAAATTTTGCAAATAAGATGTGGAATGCAGCTAAATTCATTATAATGAACATGCCAGAAAAAGAAAAACTAATCAAATTTAGAGAAGAAAATTATAATGAAAAAGAAAATTCATATAAAGAAGGTTCACTAAAATTAGAAGATAAATGGATTATCAACAAAACAAATAAATTAGTTTCAGAAATAACAACAAATATTGATAATTATGACTTAGGAATAGCAATAGACAAACTATATAGCTTTATTTGGAACGAATTTTGTGATTGGTATATAGAATTTGCAAAAATATCTTTATACAATGGAACAGATGAAGATAAAGTAAGAACTGCATATGTTTTAAATGAAGTATTTAGAAATTGTTTAAAATTACTACATCCATTTATGCCATTTGTTACATCAGAAATTTATAATGATTTAGTAAATTATGATGGGAAGGATTTAATGGTATCTGAGTGGCCAAAAGCAAAAAGCCAAGATAGTAAATTTGAATATGATTTTGAAGAAGAAATAATCGAAAAGATAAAAGAAATAATAGTAGAAATCAGAAATGTTAGAAGTACTAAAAACATACATCCAAGTAAAAAAGCAGAATTAATATTAGTAACTGATAGATATCAAAATGAATTAAAACAAGCAGAAGGAATATTGCTAAAATTAGGATTTGCAGATTCAGTAAAAATTCAAGATAATAGTAGTAATGTTTCAGAAAACAGTATTCATATAGTAACAGACGGAATCGAAGTATTTATTCCACTAGAAGGCTTAATTGATTTAGAAGAAGAAAAGAAAAGGGTTGAACAAGAAAGAAAAAGACTACAATCTGAAATTGAAAGATGTGAAAAAATGCTATCAAATCCAGGATTTATGAATAAAGCACCACAAGCCAAAATTGATGAAGAAAAAGAAAAATTAACTAAATATAAAGAAATGCTAGAGAGGATTTAAAACAAAGTCCAAAAAACAATTTGTATAATTTTATTGAAAAATTAGCTATTTTATGGTAAATTAAGAATATATCTACAATAAGGTAGATTATTTTGTAACTGAGCCATATCTATTTTATTAGTTTTAAATTTTATATTTAGATGTGGTGTAACGTGTCTTGTAAGAGATACTGCTCTTTTCTAATTGAAAGGAGGAAAAAGAAAGCATGAAAAAATACGAAATTGCTTTCTTGGGAGCTGGAATTGCACTGTTAACAGCAATTATTCTCCCGATAGTGGCGGTATATATTTCTACTGCTACTATAGAAAATTGGTTTGTCCTGTATTTCGGATTATCTGGATTGGGATTTGGCTTCATTAGCATTTTCTTATTCAGATGGGGGCATAACCTTCTTATCGCAGAACAAATGCAAAAAATGTTGGATAAATCCAATAATTAGTATGGGATTCTGCAAAAAAAACTGGCGCAATTAAGCGTCAGTTTTTTGAGTTGTTTTTTTGGATTAGTTCTCGTGAAATTTTAATGGTTACAGCCATCTTTTCTAATATATTTTATTCATTTCCAATGCACTTGTCGAAAACTTCTTATGAATCGACAAAACTTCTTATTTTTTACTCTTGGAAAATAATGTAAATGGTGCTACAATTTGATTAGAAAAACAAAGGGGACTTTGTTGAAAAACAATTACAATTTTGGCTGCGTCAAATTTCATTTAAAACGCGGTTACATACAAAAAGTATGCTTCCTTGCCTTTTAAACAAAATTTTCCTTGCCAAAATTTAATTCTTTTCCAACAAATAGTATGAACCTTTAGAAAGGACTGAGATAAAAATGACGTCTAAATTTTATGCAAAGGACAAGCTATTGGTCTTTAAAATTTCAGATGAAATTGATGACCATAATGTTCAAAAGATAAGGGGGAAAGTTGATTATGAGATTGAGAGATATATGCCAAAAAGAATTATATTTGATTTTGATAGTGTTTCTTTCATGGATAGTGCGGGAATAGGTCTAATGATAGGTAGATACAAATTTGCAACAATGCTTGGAGCAAAAGTTGAAATGATAAATGTACAAGGAAATGTAAAAAGAATTTTTGAAATGAGTGGAATTTTAAGATTAATTCCTCTTGTAGAAGATATAAGAGATATAGATGATATAAAAGTATCATAAAATGTTACAATTTATCTTAGTAAGAAAAAAATTTTCATTTATATAGGTGGGAGGATAAAAATAAATGAAAGAAAAATTTGAAAATGAAATGAAACTTGAGTTTATAAGTAAATCTAGTAATGAAGCATTTGCAAGGGTTGCAGTTGCAGCATTTGCAGCACAATTAGATCCAACAATTGAAGAGTTAGCAGATATAAAAACAGCGGTTTCTGAAGCTGTTACAAATAGTATTATTCATGGTTATGAGGACAAGCAAGGAATAATAAAAATAGTATGTAAGCTAAAAGAAAATGAAATTATAATAGAAATTTCAGATACAGGAAAAGGTATTGAAGATATTGAAGCTGCAAAAGAGCCATTATATACTACGAAGCCAAATTTAGAAAGATCTGGAATGGGATTTACTATAATGGAAAGTTTCATGGATAGTATGGAAATCGAATCAATAGTAGGATTAGGGACAAAAGTCACTATGTCCAAAAAAATTAAAGAAAAAGAAGAAAAAACTGAAGATGAATTTGGGATATTAGTAAATGACTAAATAATAGATTTACTAATACCACAAAACAAGGAGTACATTGATATATGTGTGAAGAAGATATACAAAAAATAGAAAAAGCCCAAAGTGGAGATAAAAATGCTTTAGAAGAGTTAATTGAAGAAAACAATGGGCTTATATGGAGTATAGTAAAAAGATTTTATGGAAGAGGTCATGAACCAGAGGATTTATATCAAATTGGATGTTTAGGATTTATCAAGTCAATTAAAAGATTTAATACAGATTTTGAAGTCAAATTATCAACATATGCAGTTCCATATATGATAGGAGAAATAAAAAGATATATTAGAGATGATGGACCAGTAAAGGTTAGTAGAAGTATAAAGGATTTAGGAATAAAAATAAGAGAATTACAAAAAGAAAAAATAAATAAAGAAGGAAAAGAACCTAAGATTCAGGAAATAGCAAAAGAGTTAAATGTAGATTTAGATGATGTGATTTTAGCTATGGAAGCTACAAATTCTGTTGAATCAATTGAAGGTACAAAACATATAAATAATAAAGATGGAAAAAGTATAAGCTTATTAGATACATTGTCAACAGATAAAAATGAAGAAGAAACAATTACAAATAAATTAGCAATTGGACAGTTAATAAAAGATTTAAACGATAGAGAAAAAGAGATAATTTTATTGAGATATTACAAAGAAAAAACACAAGCACAAGTTGCAAAAATTCTAGGAATTAGCCAAGTACAAGTTTCACGATTAGAGAGAAAAATATTAGAAAATATGAAAAGAAAAATGACAATGTTTCATTAGGGACGTTGAAAGGAGAAGATGAAATTATGAAAAAAATTGCATTATATTTTCTAATGTTTATTTTTATTTGCTTTATCCTACCAGCACTTTTAACAAAAAATGATATAGCAACAAGTGCACTAGACGAAGCAAACAAAGAAAAAGAGAGCGAAGCCAAGCAAGAAAATCAAGCAGAAAGTGGTACACAATATACAGAATATAATTATGAAAATTATGGAACAATAAAGTTGTTACATACAGAAACTGGTGAAGTCGAAGAAGTAAAATTAGATGATTATTTGTGTAATGTTGTATCAGCAGAAATGCCTGCAGATTTTGAATTAGAGGCATTAAAAGCACAAGCAATAGTTGCAAGGACTTATACTATATATAAAATACAAAACAAAAAACATGATAATGCAGACATATGTGATGATTCAGCTTGTTGTCAGGCATGGATTTCAAAAGAAGATAGACTAAATAGGTGGGATGAAAATCTAAGAGAAAGTAATTGGGCAAAAATTGAGCAATGTGTATATGGAACAGCTGGAAAAATAATTACATATAATAATCAGCCAATAAACGCATTTTTTCATTCAAATAGTGGTGGAACAACGGAATTGCCAGTAAATGTTTGGGGTGGAGGAAGTGACATGCCATATTTACAAGTTGTTGAAACATCTGGAGAAGATGCATATAGTCAGTATGCTTCAGAAGTACAATTAACTCAAGATGAGTTATTAGCAAAACTAAAGGAAAAATATTCTGATATACAGATTGATTTTAATAATGATGAGGATATTAAAATATTGGAATATACAGATAGTAATAGAGTGAAAACAGTGAAGTTTGGAAACCATGAAATATCAGGTACAGAAGCAAGAAGTATTTTTGGATTAAGGTCAACAAATTTTGAGATAACTAAACAAGATGGGAATATAAAATTTACTGTAAAAGGTTATGGTCATGGTGTTGGCATGAGTCAAACAGGAGCTGATAGTTTAGCAAAACAAGGAAATAATTGTGAAGATATAATTCATCATTTTTATACTGATGTAGAAATAAAGGAAGTAAATGATTTAAATTAAAAAAATAGATTACAAAAATGTATATTCTTCTTAAAACAGGAAATACTTGTAATATATATAAGTATTTGAAAGGAGAATATTATGGGAAGAAATAATAGAAGAATGAAAGAGATGTCTACAAGTGATAAAATCATTTTATATTCTACAATAGGAGTTATTATATTAGCAATTATAATTACAGGTTTATTTCTATACAGTAAAAATTTAAATGATGAGGTTAAGAATAGTACAATGAGCCTTGAAGATATGGCGAATTTAACAAACAATACTTCACAAGAAAGTGAAAGTGCAAGCACAGAAATAGGAAAATCAGTAGAAGAGGCTGAAAATGAAATGAATAGTACAAATAGCACAAATAGTATGAATAGTACAAATACTAGCAATAGCATAAATTCTAATACAACAAACACTAATAATAGTGTAAACAATACAAGTAATAGTAGTACAAATAATGTAAATGCTACAAATTCTACAAACAGTTCAGTAGCTACTGCATCAGAGAATCAAGAAAGTGAAATAAAGAAAGAATTAAGTTTTGAAAGACCAGTAGAAGGTGAAATTGTAAGAGAATATGCAAAAGACAGTCTAATTTATTCTGAAACATTACAAGAATGGACAACTCATACTGGAATAGACATAAAAGCTGATAAAACAACAGTAGTAAAAGCAGCAGAAGCAGGAACTATAAAATCTATAAAAAATGATCCAAGATATGGATTAACAATAGTGATAGAACATGATGACCAATATCAAACTATATATTCAAATTTATTGACTTCTGAATTTGTTGTTGAAGGAGAAAAAGTAGAAAGGGGACAGGCAATAGGAACAGTTGGAAATACAGCAGTATTTGAAATTGCTGATGAACCACATCTTCATTTTGAAATTTGGAAAGATTCTTTGCCAGTTGACCCAACTACATTAATGAAATAGGAAGAGAGATTAAGGGACGTTCTTTTAATCCCTTTTTAGTGAAGATAGTATTTCTAAAAAATTTAAAAATTAAAATCTAAAAATTAAATTTAAAAGCATTGACAAAAGAAAAATGATAATATAAAATTACAAATGTAAACAAAGCATACGCAATTAACTATAAAAGAACCTTGAAAATTATATAACTTATTCTTTAATACTTTATTTGTAATGATTAGAAGTAATGTACAAGGTTTTATTTATAGGAAGAGAATTAATTTTTAATCTGGTTTACTAAAACAGAAAATAGACTAAAAGGAAAATTGTTTACAAAAAGTATAAAAATATACAAAAAAGAAAATATTAAACGTAAGAGAAGGAAAGGAGAATTACAATGCAAGAAAAAGTAGAAAATAAACAAAAAGAAGCACAAAAAAGTATTAATAAACAGGCAAAAGGTATTACATTAATAGCACTTGTTATCACAATAATCGTGTTATTAATTTTAGCCGCTGTAAGTATAGCAACACTAACAGGAGAAAATGGAATCTTAACAAGAGCAAGTGATGCGGCAGAAAGGACAGAAAAAGCAAGCATAATAGAACAAGCTAAAACAGATATATTAGGAATACAAGCAGAAAAGGAAGATGCTAATATTACAAAAGGAGAATTAAAAACTGTATTAGATACGTATTTTAAAACTGTACCAGACGATTATACAACAGAAACAGTATTAGAAACAAAAGACGAATATGGAAAGCATGAAATAGCAGTATCAGAGATATATAATGGAATTTTAGAAGAAACACAAGAAGTTATCTCTAAAACAGAACAATATGTAGGATATTATGCAGATTTTGAGGGAGATGGAGAAGTAGAAGGTATAATCTATGCAGATTTGGCAATAGGAAATACAGGAGATGGACAATGGACAAATGAAAATGGGAATTATACAATTCTAACAGAAGAAAATGTAAAAGATTATTATATAAGCAATACAAATTATAATGGGCCATTTAGAGGAAAACCTGTGCTATCACCAACAGGAGATGAAGCAGATAAAGCAGATAGATTTTATGTAATGGCATTATCAGATATTGATGCAAATACACATTATTGGTATTATAATGCTAAAGGAGAGATGAATGATTATGCTACAATGACATCAGGAGATTTTGGAAGCGGAAGAACAAATACTGAGAAAATGATTGCAAAGTGGAATAATAGCGGATATGGAACACAAAATGGCAATGATATGTGGGGATTGATACAAAATAAAGTAGCAGATGGATGGTTTGTACCATCTAGAGGAGAATGGTCAGCTTTTGCGGAAGAATTAAGAATAACAACAAACAATTATACCGAATATGGTCTTAGCGATTGGTACTGGTCTTCTTCGCAGCGCAATGCGCGCAACGCGTATGACGCGCGCTTCCTCACTGGGTATATCAGCTACTACGGTGTGAATAACAACATTTCCTATGTTCGCCTGAGCACGACTTTCTAATTTTGTAAAAAATTAGAAATAAGAGAACACGTTATGTAAATAACATGTTAATATTCAAACCGAGAGAAGCTTCGTAAGAAGCTCTCGGTTTGAATAAATATTTTAGATTGTACTAAATTGCTACTGCGTAGCAATGGCATAAATGAATGAAAAAAGAGATAAAATTGAAAATATAGTGAACCTCGTGTATAATATAATTATGTAACCTAGAAGTTACAAATATATTAAACAGGAGGTTTTTTGATATGACAAATGAACAACTAATCAAAAAAATGAAAGAAGATATGAAAATGCGAGGATTTTCACATTGGACAGAAGAAAGTTATTTAGGAAAAACAAAAGATATGTAAGCGGTCAACAAAAAGACGTATTGAAACCTCAAACTTATTCCTATATAATTGGACTAGAGTTTGAGGTTGTTCA
>CALXKC010000051.1 GCA_944388775.1 uncultured Clostridia bacterium
ATAAATCCATATTCATTTATTTGTGCAAATGATGAAAGTGCTGATATAAGTCCAATGTTTGGTCCTTCTGGTGATTCTATTGGACATAGTCTACCATAGTGTGTATAGTGAACGTCACGAACCTCAAATCCTGCTCTTTCTCTTGTTAATCCTCCAGGTCCTAATGCTGATATTCTTCTTTTATGTGTTAATTCTGAAAGTGGGTTTGTTTGGTCCATGAATTGTGATAATTGTGAACTTCCAAAGAATTCACGAATTGCTGATGTTATTGGTTTTGTGTTTATTAATGTTTGTGGTGTTACAACATCTAAGTCTTGGATTGTCATTCTTTCACGAACAACTCTTTCAAGTCTTGTTAAACCAATTCTGAATTGGTTTTGTAGTAATTCTCCAACACATCTAATTCTACGGTTTGCTAAGTGGTCAATATCATCTGCTTTTCCTAATCCATGTGAAAGGTTTAGTAAATAGTTGATTGATGCAATCATATCTTCTGTTGTGATATGTTTTGGTACTAATTCATCATATCTTTCTTCAATTGTTTTTACTAAATCTTTTTCGTCTGTGTTGTCAATAATATTTTTTAATACATTGTAATTTACATTTTCTTTGAAATGTAATTTGCTTAAATCAACTGTTGGTAATACTGCATGAATATTACATGTAGCATTTCCTATAATTCTTACTTTTCTTTCTCCTACCATGATGTCTACACTATTAATTCCTGCATTTTGAATGTTTTCTGCTACTTCTTCAGAAATCATTTCTCCTGCGCTAACAAAAACTTCTCCAGTTTCTGAATCTACTATATCTTCAGCTGCTATTTTTTCTTTAATTCTTCCAGCAAGTCCTAATTTTTGGTTGAATTTATAACGTCCAACTTTTGCTAAGTCATAACGTCTGTTGTCATAGAATAATCCATTAAATAAGTTTCTTGCTGCATCTGCTGTTGGAAGTTCTCCTGGTCTTAATTTTTTGTAGATTTCGATTAATGCTTCGTCTTGGTCTTTGATTGTATCTTTGTTGATTGTTGCTTTTAACATTTCTTCATCACCAAATAGTTCTAATATTTGGCTGTCTGATACAACTCCAATTGCTCTTAAAAGTGTAGTTACTGGAACTTTTCTTGTTCTATCAACACGAACCCAGAAAATATCATTTCCATCTGTTTCGTATTCAAGCCATGCTCCTCTAAGTGGCATTACTGTTGATGTGTATGTTTTCTTTCCTGTTTTTGTGTCAAATATTTCGTCATAGTAACATCCTGGTGAACGTACTAACTGGCTTACTACAACTCTTTCAGCTCCATTAATTACAAATGTTCCACTATCTGTCATTAGTGGGAAATCTCCTAAATAGATTTCTTGTTCTTTGATTTCTCCTGTTTCACGGTTGATTAGTCTTACTTTTACGTGTAGTCTTGTTGAATATGTAGCGTCTCTTTCTTTTGCTTCTTCAACTGTGTATTTAGTTTTGTCCTCCATGTAATAGTCGAAAAATTCTAGAACTAAATTTCCTGAATAGTCTTCGATTGGTGAAATGTCTTTTAATACTTCTCCTAGTCCTTCTTCTACGAACCAGTCATATGAGTCTCTTTGTACTTTGATTAGGTTTGGCATTTCGATGTAATCTCCGACTTTCGCAAAGTCTTTACGTGATGCTTTCTCGTAGTTTACTTCTTTGATTTTCAAAAAAAATCACTCCTTAAAAAAATATTAAGCAGATAAAATTTATTTGATTAAAAGAAGTCCTTCTTAAATTCAATTTGCTTGTCTAAGTTTTTAATTTGTCTGCTTTTACAAATTAAAATTCCTTAGGGCTCCTTGGATTTAATTCCTCTTCTTTTAAATTTAAACTATTTTGATTTTGTTTTTAAATTTTTTGATTTAAATTTTTTCTTCTGATAACGGCAACAAAAGAGCTGTTGAAAATTCTGTTTTCTCAACTGGCTCTAATGTTTCATTGATTTTAGTTTTTTATTTATATTTTTGATTTAATTATTTTTGTTTTGTTTTTTAAAAAACTGTATATATATTATCACATTTTCCTTACGGATGTCAAGGATTTTGAGGATTTTTTCTAAAATTATTTAATCATCAAATCTTCTTTCCAAGTCCACGAACTTTGTATAACTTCCTAGCCATACCAAATCAACTGTACCTGTTGAACCACCTCTGTGTTTTGCAATAATAACTTCAGCAATTCCCTTTTTATCACTATCTTCATTATAATAATCATCTCTGTATAAAAACATAACTATATCGGCATCTTGCTCAATTGCTCCAGATTCACGCAAGTCTGATAACATTGGTCTGTGGTCTGGTCTTTGCTCTACCGCTCTTGATAACTGTGATAAAGCTATAACTGGCACATTCAACTCTTTTGCAAGAATTTTTAAAGAACGGCTAATTTCAGAAATTTCTTGTTCACGGCTTCCGTTTCTTTTATTACTGCCTTGTACTAATTGTAAATAGTCTATTACTACCATTCCAATATTTTTTTCAAGTTTAAGTTTTCTACATTTTGCTCTTATTTCCATAACCGAAATACCAGGAGTATCATCTATATATATTTCCGCTTCTGATAAAGGTCCAATTGCTTCAGCAAGTTTAGTCCAGTCATCTTCTTCTAGCTTTCCTGTTCTTACTTTGTTGCTATCAACCATTGCTTCACTACACAAAATTCTATTAACCATTTGCTCTTTTGACATTTCCAAACTAAATATTGCTACTGGCACTTTTGCTTTTACAGCTGCATTTGTTGCAATATTTAATGCAAAAGCTGATTTTCCCATTGCAGGTCTTGCAGCTATTAATATTAAATCTGAACCATGAAATCCTGCTGTCCTATAATCCAAATCAGTAAATCCTGAAGGTACACCTGTTATGTGTTGTTTTCTGTTATATAGTTCTTCTAATTGTGTAAAACTGTCAACTAATATGTCTTTCATCGCAGAATAACCTTTTTGATTTTTATTTTGCATTATATTAAAAATCTTTTTTTCTGCACCTTCCATTATATCATCAACATCTTCTGTTGGATCATATCCTAATTCTATAATTTCATTTGCTGTTTTAATTAAATTTCTCAATGTTGATTTTTCTTCAACTATTTTTATGTATTTCATGCTATTTGCAGTTGTAGGAACTTTTTCTGGAAGTTCTGCTAAGTATTCTAATCCACCAACTTGCTCAAATTTTCCCATTGCTTCAAGTTCTGCTTTAACAGTAATAATATCAATTGGCTCTGCCCTGTTATATAAATTTAAAATTGCTGAATAGATGGCTTTGTTATCATCACGATAAAAGTCATCTTCTTTTAAGACTTCAATTGCAGACACTACTGCATCTTTGTCTGTTAGCATGCTTCCTATAACTGCTTGTTCTGCTTCTATATCATGTGGTGGTACTTTTCCTAGTTCCATTTCGTTTCAGTCCTTCCATACATGGATTTATTCTGAGATTACGTCTATTTTTAGCTTGCCTACTACTCCCTCAAATAGTTTTATTTCTACTGTTCTCATTCCTAAAGTTTTTATTGTTTCTTTTAAATCTATTTTTTTCTTATCTACAACAATTTTGTATTCTTTTTCTAGTTCTTGTGCAATTTCTTTTGAAGAAACTCCTCCAAATATTTTTCCGTTTTCTCCAGATTTAACTTTTATTTTTAAACATATTTTTCCTAATTTATCTGCTATTTTAATTGCTTCTTCTTTTTCTTGATTTTTCTTGTATTTTGCAGAGTCTTGTTTTGCTTTTAATTTTGACATGTTTTCTGCATTTGCTTCTACTGCTAGCCCTTTTGGTAATAGATAATTTCTTGCGTGTCCGTCTGATGTATTAATTACTTCGTCTTTTTTTCCTACCCCTTTTATATCTGCTTTTAAAATTACTTTCATTTCTATTCCACCTACCTTGCTTTCTTTTATTGTTTATATATACAATATTTTTGCAAAAAAATCAAGTTAAAATATTGTATCACAAAATTCCGATTGACTGTTTGAATTTTTGTTAGGTCCGTCCCTAAACCCCTGTTTTTAGGGATTTTTAGGACCGTCCCCTAATCCCTATCTCCGCCGAGTTTTCTTTTTTGTACCATGTATGTTACTTTGCTTACTAAATTTGCTGGAAATAGTTTTGCTCCAAGTTTTGCAAATTTTACATCTAGTCCTGGAACTATATAGAATTTTCCTTGTTTTAATTTTTTTATTGCATATTTTGCAACTTTCATACTATCTGCTTGTCTTATTTTAAATTTCACATTTGCTACTTCATCAAAATTAGTTTTTACAGGACCAGGGCATAAAATACTTATTTGTACTTTTGATTTTTCTTTTTTAAGTTCTTCCCTTATCCCTTCTGATAATCTCACTACATATGCTTTTGTTGCATAATATGTTGCCATTAATGGTCCTGGCATAAATCCTGCAATTGATGCTACATTTAATATTTTTCCACTATTTCTTTTTTTCATGTCTGTTAAATATAGCTTGGTTAGAATGTGGTATGCTACTATATTTGTATTTATCATTTTGATTTCTTTATCTAAATCTGTTTTTGTGAAGTTTCCACAATCTCCAAATCCTGCATTATTGATTAAGATATCCACATTTTGTACTTTTTTGTGGATTTCTTTGCAGTTTTCTTCTTTGCTTAAATCGGCTGCAATACTAATTACTTCTGCTCCTCTTTTTTCTAGTTCTTTTTTTGTTTCATTTAATCTATTTTCATCTCTTGCTACTATTATTATTTCATTTCCTTTTTTGGCTAATAGTTTTGCCATGTCTTTTCCTATTCCTGATGATGCTCCTGTTATTAATATTTTCAATTTTATCACCTTTTCTTATTATTTTGATTTCGTTGTTATTTTATAATATTTTAATTTAATTATCAATTGTATTTATTTATGATTTTGAGGTATTTGTAAATACCTTATTTATATTTTTCTAATATTTTATAATATTAACTGTGAGGTATAAAGCTATGTAAATATATAAAAACCTAAAATATTCAACAAAAGTTTGATATTTTAGGTTTTTTTGAAAGAGTAACTAATATAATTCAAAATAATTAATAAAACTATTATAAATCTTCAATTTCTTCCTTAGATAAATTTGTTAAATCAATAATATCTTCAATTTTATAGTTTTTTTCTTTCATTTTTTTAGCAATTTCTTTATTTTTTTGCTCAAGTCCATCGTTTTTTCCTTTTCTATAATTATAAGCTTTCACTTCTAATTCATCTAAAATGGCTTTTTCTCTTAGCTCTGCTAATCTTCTTATTCTTTCATCTTCACTCATAGTATTTAATTTTTCTTTTGCCTTTTTCATACTTTCATTATTTTTCATATAATTTGTCACCTCTTTACTTTCTGGATTATTTAAAAAACTTAACCATTCTAGTAGCTTTTTATCTTTTCCGTTAGCTTTATTTTTTCTCATTTTAGGTAATTCAATTATATGTAATTCTAAGTCATCTGTCAACACAGTTTTTCTATTTTTTTCTTCAATGATTTTCCACTGAGTATGAAATTCTAGATTTTTTAGTATGTCTATTTCAAAATCAGCAATTAAAACACAAATTGTTCTTTTTAAATCTAAATAAGGTTTTCCTTTCTGTAATTCTTTTGAATATTTTTTAGACCAATAATACAGTATCCTCTTTATTGTATCCCTGTTATCTAATATTTGCATTTCAATATTGCAATATTCATTATTGTTAATTTTAGCTAGAACATCTACAATGCCCATCTTATCTTTAGGATTTTCTCTTCTTAGTACTATATTTTGATTTAAATCAATTTCGTTAATTTCTTCATCAAGTATTGTACTTAGTAAATCTTTTGTAATTTCTTCACTTCCAACTTCTCCAAAAAGAATTTGAAAAACAACATCGAGTTTTGGAGAGAGAATATGATTTTCAAGTTTCTTATCATTTGTGGATTTAATAATTTGATTTTCTTGCATAGGCAAGCCTACTTGAAATAAATTTACAGTTGAATTTAGATATATTGAAATTTAAAATCGAAAAAAATTAATAAGAAAAAGTTTTATATTATTAATATAAATATTGGAAAATTAAGAAGTAAATGTAAGATAATAACATGATTTAAAATTAAACAATATATGGCATAGATTAAACTGCTTCCATATTTTACCATATATGTTTTCTAATTGCAATAATTACAAATAAATTCACATTACAATACATAGAATTCAATACAATAAAATGAATAAAATCAAAAAATGTAAAACCTCATGTGTAATATATTTGTAACTTCTAAGTTGCATAATCATATTACTCATGAGGTTTTATTTATTTCTCTTTTCTATTAAATTTATTTAAAACAATTCCTACAACATGCACAATTTGTGTAGATTTGCTATTAGCTACACCTTTTCCTAATGCCTTACCACCTACTGTTAAAGCTGCAACTAATGCACTTAATATAAATTGTAAATCAAAGTTCAACCCAAATTGCTCAGTAATTTTCATAGAAATCAATGCACTTATTGCACCACTTAAAACTCCGCATATGTCTCCAACTACGTCTGCACATATATTTGCAACTTTAGGTGCATTTCTTATTAATTTTATTGAACTCTTTGATCCTTTTACCTTTTTAGTTGCTTTTGCATGAAATTCATTTTCATCTGCAACTGTTACTGCAACACCTACAATGTCAAATGCTATACCTACTAATATTACAAGTAATAGTATTAAAATTGCAGGTAACAAACTTAAATTTGTAATTCCATTTGATGATACAAATGAAAATACTATTGATAAAATAAATGTTGTAAAAAATATTTTTATAAACCACACTATATCTGTGTGGTCTTTCTTGTTTTTGTTGTTTTCTTTTTTATCTGTTTTTTCTTTTTTTATTTTTTCAGTTTTTTCTATCTTACTCAGGTCCGTTTTGTCCATTAATTGAAAAAATCCTCCATTCATTTATATATATTATTTTAATTATATACGACACTAGATGGTAAAAGCCTAAGTAAATTTTACAGTTTAGGTCTGGTCGAATTTCTCTATTTTCCGCTTGGTATTACTACCTTAGCCGTTTCCATTTAAGGAAAATATCTACAAGTGTAGATACCAGATTGCCACTTAAATCTGTACCTTAATCCCCAGACTTTCATGCCTCTTCCGAAGCAAACATTCTAGAAGTTTTCCTTTACATACATTTGTAGTTTTACTAGTCTTTTTTGCAAATGAAATTTCATAATCTAAAATGAAATTAATTTGGCCAAAATAATCTCATTTCGTTAAAATTAATCCCAATACATTCACTCGAGACAGGCTACTCTATGTATTTTGTGTCTTGGCACTCAACATAGGTTTAACTTAATTTTTATTTTAGAAAATGATTTTTCCTAAAATTCAAACCATTAAGCCTCCGCGAAAATAGGGAATCACATGTATGCCATTACATATTACCCTAGATTCTTTACTCCCTGCAAGCACACAAAACTGGCATTTTGCGCACAAACAAGAAACTTCAACGATGTGCCCTTTAGTGGATTTTTAGCCCCACCCTCATAAAACTTGTATGACTAGAATAATGCACCATCGATATATATTATACATTGTTTGGAGAATTATTCCAAATTTCGTCTTGGTTTATTTTAGATTAATGTTTTTTATCTTGTTTCTGCCATTTTTCTAAATCTCATTTTTTCTTATTCTTTTATATATTTTTCTCATTTTTTCTTTGTTTTTCTTGGATTTTTTAAATATGTTTTTTTACTTCATTATATATTTCTTCATGTATATCATCTATTGTTCTTAACTTATTATCTTTCATACATTTAATTTCAAACCAGTTATAATCTTTTGCAACATCACAAGCAGCTTTATATGCATCTCTCATGTGAGTTTCATTACTTTCATGAATATCTTTTTTTGCATTTTCATCAAATTTATTTTTTCTATCCTTCATTAATTCTAAGGCTTTTTCAGTAGGCATATTTAAGAAAAATACTTCTGTTGGTATTGGTAATCCATATAGTTTGAATTCAAAATCCCATAACCACTTTAAAAATTTATCTCTTTCTTCTTTATCTTTTATTTTTCCTGCTTGATGAACCATATTTGCAGTTGTATATCTATCTGCTAATATTATCCCACCATCTTCATAATATTTTTTACACCCTGTTTGGAATGTAGCATATCTATCAGCAGCATAAAATGTTGATGCTATATATGGACTAATTTCTTGAGCATTTGTTCCAAATTCTCCTGAAAGATACATTTTTACTAGTGATGAACTTGGACTATCATAGTTAGGGAAACTTACAGTTTTATAATCTACTCCATCTTTACTTAATCTCTCTTTTAATTTTTCAAATTGAGTTTGTTTTCCACTTCCATCTGTTCCATCAATTACAAATAATTTTCCCATTTTTCTCTTCCTTTCATTCATATACTAATTTTCTTTTTCTTCTTTATTTGATTTTTCTTCTTTTTCCTTTTTATTCTTTTCTAACATTTTGTTAATTGAATTTAAAATATCATCTGAATTTTCATCAAAATCATCTTTTACTAAATTAAACATTTTTCACAACTCCTTATTTGATTTTTCAAATATTATTATACTATTCAATTTTTTTTATTTCAAGAAAAGTCACAAAATATACAGGGAAATTTCATCGATTATTACAGAATTGTAATATTTGCTAATATATGGTAAACTCATTGTGGTGATAGAAATGA
>CALXKC010000052.1 GCA_944388775.1 uncultured Clostridia bacterium
TATCATTATAATTTTTCCAACTCCAATCTATTATCCTTTTCATATTATATTGTATGATTTTAGATTTTTTTGGATAATTAACAAAGATAAGTTATCCACATATTTAAAATTAGTTTTCCACATATATACAATTTATTTTAATATCTTCGTGGATAAGTTTTCAACAGGTTTTTACATTTATTTTCTTTTTTCTACTTTTTCTTTTTACAAACTTATTACAGTAAAATTTCATTTACAAGCAGAATATTCTCTATTTTTAGCTATTTATAGTCGTTTTTCTTTATATTGCTCACTTTTTCGTCATTTTTCTCTTACTTATATTACAAAAATATTTCATTGCAATTACAAAAAATACTTTTTTAGATATTTTATGTATTCTATTTCTTTGTTTTATAATTTTATAACTTGTGGATAACTAACTGTGGATAATGTGGATAACTTTGTGAATAACTCATAATAGTCATTTTGCGTTCACGAGTTATTCACATTTAATTTTGTTTACAATAATTCTATTTTAGCATTATCTTTATTTTTATCTTTTATGTGAAATCAAAAAAAAGAAATGCTTGGTATGTTTTTAACCATAACATTTCTTTATTCTATTTTGTTACTAAATAGTAAATTCCTAATATTATTTCTAATATTGTTATTAGTGGAAAACCTATTAAAAAATTAAGTTTTTTAGTTTTATGCCTAAATACAAACATTCCCGCCGTTGTCCCTATTCCGCCACCAATTGCAGTTATTATAAATAATGTTTTCTCAGGTATTCTCCAACTTCCTTTTATTGCTTTTCTTTTGTCTAACCACATTATAAAAAATCCTATTATATTTATGCTTATTAAATATATTATAATGTTTTTCGCTGTGAATATTTCTTGCATTTTTATATCTCCTCTTTTTCAAAATTAAAATCTAAATATGCATATTTCTTTGTTTTATAATTTAATGTCTTTTCTATGTCAACATTTGCCTTTTCTGATATTTTATCAACTCTTTCGAACTTATTATTATCCTTTTTAACTAAAGGATTAATGTATCTAACTTTTACTTTATCTATATTTACACAATATTTATCTTTAACTGGTTCATCACTTTGGTTTATCTTAGTTGCATTTTCCCAAATTTTAAAACATTTCGAAATATTAGCATATTTACAATTTTCAATTTTCTCTATAATATCTTTTTCTTGATAATTATACAAATCATCTCTTGTAATTAAATTTTGTACTGACATTTCTTTCATAATATCAGCTAAAAATTGCATAGTATACTTTGTTTCAATCCTTCTATATAAACATGATAATTTGCTCATTGCATGTACAAATTTTTCTGCCGTATCCTTATCTTTAAATCCAAGTTCATCTATACCATCTTCATTTTTTTGTATTTCAATATTTTGATAAATTTCTTTAACTTCATCTAATCCCCATAATTTTTCAGTCACACCTAATCCATTTGATAATGTATATTCTAACCTATCTGCTGCAAGCTGTGGTGTATCATTATCTGCAATAGGATATATATGATAGTTATCTACTTCTTCTACTTTAATGTTATCCCTATTTAATAAACTCATTATTTCTTGTGAATTTTCTATAATTTTTGTTGTCAATTCTTCTGTTGATTCTTGTGTTTCATAATCACCATTCATAAAGTCAATAGTATGTTTAAATACTGGTGTTGCAATATCATGAAACAATCCTGCTAATGTCTGCTTTTTATCTTTTGTAAAATTCCATACGATTAATGCAACTGCTATACTATGGTCTAAACTAGAATACCAAATTTGATTATACATTTTTGAATATATAGTTCCACAACTTACACTTATCCCATTTTGTTTTTGCATTTCTGGTGTGTTTATATAATCCCACAAAAAGTCTGGTATTCCTTCTGGTGATAATATTTTAAAGTATTCTTTTACCATTGGATTTGTTTTTTCTAAATATTTATTCATTTTTTCCTCCTTATAAATCTTTTAACATATCAGCAATATACTCCATGTTTATATTACTTTTAAATTCCAATTCCTGTATTATAGTTTTTTCATAATCTTTATTTATATTTAATACCATTGAATATGCAAGATGATTTTGCAATATAACTACACTTTCCAAAGGCTTGTCTTTTATTAGTGTATAATCTTCTAAAAACTTTTTATATTTATCCCACTTTTTCATTTCTATTGCACCTTTAATTGTGTATATTCCGTCAAAATATTCTCCTTTTCGCAGATATTTAATAATGATTTTTATTACTGGTTCTATCATTGCAAGAATTACCGCAACAAACAATGGAATAATAAGTATATTAACATTAATATTTTCACCCAACATTGGAAATAACATTAGTACTATCATAATTATAAAATATAAAAACAAAAATATTGTTCCTAAATTCATTTTATTGTTCTTAATAAAATTATATTTCTTGAATTCATCTTTTACTAATTTTGTCCATATATTAACATCAATCTTTTTCTTATTACAAATCTTATCATACAAATATTTTTCATCTGGTTTTAATTTATTACTATTAATACTTTCTATTAATACTAATGAATAACTATTACTTCCTCTTTTATCTATTTTCAAAAGACCTTTTGCGCACAAATTTAAAATACAAGCTACTATATCTTTACCGTGTCTCGAGTTTTTGATTTTGTAAATATGACAAAACTGCTGGACTATATTCTACATCCACATCTCTTATATATACTGCATCTACTTTTGAAAACTTTACTCTTATTTTATTTAAGACCTCTATTCCTAGTCTTAAAAATATGTATCCACCAAATATTGATACAAACAAAATAAATACACTTGTTGATTTATTGTTAAAAAATGCACTAAATAACCAAATGACAATTACAATAACTGGCAAAGATATTGGAATAGTAATTAATTCTATAGTTTCCTTATCAGTTATTCCTTTTTTTACTATAAAATATATAGCACATATTCCAGCTATTATCATATAAATTGTCAAAAATATAATAAACATTTTATCTCCCCTTTTATTAATATTGACTAAAGTTTTTTAACAAATATCAACAAGATGTGTCCCAAAATGGACAAATTGTCTCACTAAGAAACGTCCCCAATGCGACATTACACAAACAAGCTAATCTGATTACTTTGGCTCATGCCTTTCAAGCAACCATAATTTTTCAACAAGTCTGTTACTGAATTTCCTACTTTTGAACGTATTTTCAAGTCATCTATTGACATGAATTTTCCTTCTTTTCTTGCTTTTGCAATTCCTTCTGCTGCAACTGTTCCAAGCCCAGGTATACTGTTTAATGGTGGTCTTATAGCTCCATCTTCTACTAAGAATTTTGTTGCATGTGATTTGTATAAATCCATTGGCAAGAATGTAAATCCTCTTTCATACATTTCTAATACAAGTTCTAATATTGAATACATGTTTTTATCTTTTACTGTTGCATTGTTTCCTTGTAAGTCTATTTCTTTCATTTTGTTTTTTACTTTTTCTTTTCCAAATATCATGCAGTCACTATCAAATTCATCTGCTCTTATTGAAAAGAATGCTGCATAATATGCTAATGGTTCATGTACCTTAAACCATGCTATTCTAAAGGCATTTGTTACATATGCTGCTGCATGGGCTTTTGGGAACATGTATTTTATTTTTTCACATGATTTTATATACCAATCTGGAACGTCATGTTCTTTCATTTCTTCTTTGTATTGCTCCCACTTTGGTTCTTTTCCTTTTGCTACTTTTCCTTTACGTACTGATTCCATAATTTTAAATGAATCATTTGGTGGTAATCCCATTTTCATTAAGTAAATCATTATATCATCACGACAACATATTGCATCTTGAAGTGTTACTGTTCCTGCTTCTATTAAACTTTGTGCATTTCCAAGCCACACATCTGTACCATGTGAAAGTCCTGATATACGGATTAATTCGTCAAAGGTTTTTGGTTTTGTGTCTACTAGCATTCCGTCTTACAAATTTCGTTCCAAATTCAGGTATTCCAAAACTTCCAACTTGTGAGTGTATTTGTTCTGGTGTTACTCCCAAAGCATCTGTTGAACTAAATATTGACATTGTTTCCTTGTCATCTAATGGTACTTTTGTTGGGTCTATTCCAGTTATATCTTGTAACATTCTTATTACTGTTGGGTCGTCATGTCCTAGTATATCTAGTTTTAGCAAGTTCTGGTCTATTGAGTGATAATCGAAATGTGTTGTAATAATATCTGAGTTTGGGTCATCTGCTGGATGTTGTACTGGACAGAATTCATATATTTCTCTTCCTTTTGGTACAACTATAATTCCACCAGGGTGCTGACCTGTTGTTCTTTTTATCCCTGTACAACCAGCCGCTAGTCTTTGTGTTTCTGCTCTATTTATTGGTATATGTCTTTCTTCAAAATATTTCTTCACATATCCATATGCTGTTTTTTCAGCTACTGTACCTATTGTTCCTGCTTTAAATGTTGTTCCTTTTCCAAATATTACTTCTGTATATTTATGTGCTTTTGCTTGATATTCTCCTGAAAAGTTTAAGTCTATATCTGGCTCTTTATCTCCATTAAATCCTAAGAAAGTTTCAAATGGGATATCCATTCCGTCTTTATCTAATTTGTGTCCACATTTTGGACAGTCCTTATCTGGTAAGTCAAATCCATTTTTATATCCATAATCTGTGAAATCTGAATATTTACAGTTTGGACATCTATAATGTGGTGGAAGTGAATTTACTTCTGTAATACCTGTCATGTTTGCTACAAATGATGAACCAACTGAACCTCTTGAACCTACTATATATCCATCTTCATTTGATTTCCATACCAATTTTTGTGCAATTATATACATAACTGAGAATCCATTTTTTATAATTGAATCCAATTCTTTGTCTAGTCTTGTTTGTACTAATTCTGGTAATGGATCTCCATACAATTCATGTGCCCTACTATATGCTATGTCTTTAATTGTCTGTTCACAGCCCGGAATATGTGGTGGACATTTTTCAGGTGATATTGGACTTATTTGGTCACACATATCTGATATTTTATTTGTGTTTGTAACTACAACTTCATAGGCCTTTTCTTTTCCTAAATAGCTGAATTCTTCAAGCATTTCTTCTGTTGTTCTTAAATACAATGGTGCTTGATTATCTGCATCATCATAGCCTTGTCCCGCTTCTAGGATACGTCTATATACTTCATCTTGTGGATCCATAAAATGCACATCACATGTTGCAACTACTGGTTTATTTAATTTTTCTCCCAAAGCTACAATTTTTCTATTGATATCTCTTAAAGCTTCTTCATCTTTTACTGTTTCATTTCTAATTAAGAATTGATTATTTCCTATTGGTTGTATTTCTAAATAATCGTAAAATTCTGCAATTTCTTCAATTTCTTCATCAGTCTTACCAAGTTCAATTGCTTGGTATAACTCTCCTGCTTCACATGCACTTCCTAAAATCAAGCCTTCTCTATATTTCTTCAATATACTCTTTAAAATACGAGGTTTACGATAGAAATAGTGTAAATGTGAAATTGATATTAATTTATATAAATTTCGTAATCCTACATAATTTTTTGCTAAAATTATTGCATGATATGTCTTTAATTTTTTGTATTCTTCCTTTTTTGCTTCTTCTGTTCTACTAACTTGATCTATATCTTCTAACTTTTTTGCTCCACGCTTTTTTAACATATCAATCATTACTTTAAACACTTTAACTGTTGTATCAACATCATCTAAAGCTCTATGTGCTACTTCAACTTTTATACCTAAGTTTTCAGCAATCTTTCCTAACTTATATTTTTTGTAATCTGGAAATAAATCTTTTGCCAAACTTAATGTATCAAGATATGTATAATCAAACTCATATCCTAATGCCTTAGCATTTTGTTTTAAGAATCCAACATCAAATCCAGCATTATGTGCAACAATAACTGAATCCCCTAAAAATTCTAATAATTTTGGAAATACCTTATCTATTGTTTCTGCATCTTTAACCATTTCATCAGTTATATTTGTAACCTCTGTAACTCTTTCTGGAATGTGCTTTTCCGGATTTACAAAACAGCTAAATTCATCTATAACTTCTCCATCTTTAACCTTCATTACACCAATTTCAGTAATTTTTTCTGTTACTGCTGAAAAACCTGTTGTTTCTAGGTCTAGCACACAATATGTTGTGTCAACATCTTGCCCTTTAGGGTTGGTAACCACTGCATTTTTATCTGGTGCTAAATATGCTTCAACTCCATAAATAACCTTCATATCTGGGTTATCAAATCCTAACATTTTGTGTGCTTCTGGAAATGCTTGTACTACACCATGGTCTGTTATTGCAATTGACTTCATTCCCCATTTCATTGCTCTTTTTATTAAATCTGTTGCTGAAGTCATTGCATCCATTTGACTCATTTGTGTGTGCATATGTAATTCCACTCTTTTTACTTCTGCGTTATCTTGTCTTACTTCTTTTTTCAAACCTTCTGTTTCAACAATTGTATTCGCCATAACTGTTAATTCATTTGAAAAAGTGTCCATTTGAGCAATTCCTGCAATCTTTATTCCTTTTGCACTTTGTATTCTTTTCATTATTTTCTTTGCATTTTCTTTATTTAAAAATGCTTTACATGTTATTGTACTTGTTCCATCATATAGGTCGAAACTAAATAGAGTTTTACCAGATTTTAAAGTTCTATCCTCTGTATAAATCACCTCTCCTTGAAGTGCAACTTTTCCATCATCTACACCTAAATCTTGCACCTTTACTAAATCTTCTGTTATATTCATACTTTGACCTAAAATTAATGGTGTATCTTCAAGTTCTTCTTCTGTTGGTAATTCTGGTATTTCATTATTTTCAGTTCCGATTATAGTATTTGCAATAACTGTAACATCTCCCGCATAGGTATCTAATCCTGCTTTTCCAATTAGCTTAATTGTTTTTGCATTTCCTATTTTTTCTACTATTTCTTTTCCTTCGGCTAAATCCTTTGAAAATGATTTACATGTCATTGTTCCTGTACCATCATATAGTTCACAAATAATCATACCTTTTCCAGATTTAGTTTCACGAACATCACAAGTTACAATTCTTCCTTCTAAAGTAACTCTTCCATCATTTGCTGTAATGTCTTTTATTTTTATGTGTTTCTCTTTTGCTTTAGATGGTTTTCCCATAATATACGGAATATATCCTCCCATTTCTTGCCCTTCTTGTGGGATATATCCTTCTTCATTTAGTGGTGGCATGTAATTACTATCTTGATATTCTACTTCATGTTCTTTTTGTTTTCTTAGTTCTTCATTTTCTTTTTCAATGTGAGCAATTAATTGTTCTTCTTCTCTTTTTCTTGCTTCTCTAATTTCTCTTATATCATCTAAAGACAAATCTTCTTCTATATTTATCACATATTCTTTTCCAAATAGATTTTTTAATACTTTTTGCAATTCTTTGTCTGTCTTTTTTGCTTTTAAGAAGTCTGCTCCTTTTATGTGCATTTTAATATCTATTTCATTTTCTACTACTTCTACATCACTTTTTAATAATAGCATTGGCTTCATTAAAGGATATTTGTGTGCCATGTATGCTATTATGTTTCTCCATTCTTCTTTTATTTCTTTTAGTTTTACTGCTTCATGGTATTTTATTATTGTATCTATTTGCTCGAATTGGAATCTTTCTTTTAGGAATTTTTCAAAATACCAGATTTCTTTTATTTCTATGTATTCATCATAATACAAGGCTACTTGTAATTTGTTTTCTTTTTTTATTACATTTAGCCCCATTACGCTTGCATATTTTAGATTAGAATTTGCATTATAATCAGAAAATATTTCTCCTACTTTTTTTGTTTTTTCTGCCATCCTTACACACAATCCTTTCTCCCTTTAACAAAATGTATTCTATCACAAAACAAAAGCTTATTAAAGCGAACATTAGGAATTTTTTTAATTTTATTTCTTTACATTTTTTTATACTATATATTCTTAACGTCATCAAAAAAAAAGACCTGAACAGAAAAATCTGCAAGTCTTATTCTCTTGGTGGCTTCAACTGGAATCGAACCAGTGACACAAGGATTTTCAGTTTTCTGGGCTACCTAATATTTGATATTATATATTGTTATTTAAAATTACTTAAAATGCTTATATTTCAAGTGTCTTGTAATACAAATTAGTAAAAATATTTAAAAATAAATAAAAGTTAAAATGACAGTTTTTAGAGAAATTTTTTAGATATTTTTTAGATGTTTTTAGATTTACTATTGATGAATTTTTAATATTTCTATAACAGTTAATTTATTTTATGGAGGTATGCTATGAATAGCAAAGAATTAAAAAAAGAAATTGTAGATGAAAAAACTGGAATAAGTTATACTTTAATAGGTGATTATTATATGCCTAATTTATATTTAGAGCCAGAAGAAAAAATAACACTAAATAAATATGGTTTGTTAAGATTAAATTTTTTGAAGAAACATAAAAAAGCAGAATATACCATACTTTTTATGAATAGAGAATTAAATAAACATTTAAAAGAAATTCAAGAACAAGCACAAAAAGAAATTGATTTTATAATAGAAGATTTAAAATCAAAAAGTGATTTAACAGAAGATATGAAAAACACTAACCCTTTATATTGGGTTGGTACAATGAACGCAATAAAAAATCAAGCAGAA
>CALXKC010000053.1 GCA_944388775.1 uncultured Clostridia bacterium
GCTTCATCTAAAATATCAATTGCTTTGTCTGGTAAAAATCTATCATGAATATATTTTTCAGACATTATAACAGCTTGACGAATAACATCAGAAGATATTTTTACCTTGTGATATTCTTCATAATATTTTTTAATTCCTTCAAGAATTCCAATAGAATCATCAATAGATGGTTCTTCAACTAAAACTTGTTGGAATCTTCTTTCTAAAGCAGAATCTTTTTCAATATATTTTCTGTATTCTTTTAAAGTTGTAGTACCAATTAATTGAATTTCCCCATTAGATAAAGCAGGTTTCAAAATATTTGCAGCATTCATAGAATGTTCTCCATCACCTGCACCAATGATATTATGGATTTCATCAATAACTAAGATGATATTTCCATATTCTTTACATTCATCAATAATTCCTTTCATACGAGATTCAAATTGACCTCTAAACTGAGTTCCTGCAATTACAGCAGTCATATCTAAAAGATAAACTTCCTTATTTAAAAGTTTTGCTGGAACATTTTTATTTGCAATTTTAATTGCTAAACCTTGTGCAATAGCAGTTTTACCAACACCTGGTTCACCAATTAAGCAAGGATTATTTTTTGAACGTCTATTTAAAATTTGAATAATTCTTTGAATTTCTTTGTCACGACCTACAACTATATCTAATTCATTATTTTTAGCTTTATTAGTTAGGTTTGTACCAAAAGTATCTAAAAATTTCTTTTTCTTATTTTGTTTTGTATTTTTCTTCTTTTCTACTCTAACCTTTTTTCTTCCACTACTTGGTTCTTCTTGCTCATCTTTTCTGTTATTTTGTCCCATAAAATTAGAGAAAATTGAGCCTAGTGGAATTGCTGCACCTGAAATTTTAGGTGAATCTTCATCTTGATTGTTATTTGGGTCTTGTGTATTGAAAGTGATAGCACCTTCAATATTTTCAATATCTTCTAAATTAATATTTTCAGCTAAATCCTTAAAAATACTTTCAAATTGTTCTGTCATATCACTTAAATTAATTTTATCATTTGATAATATGGCATTTTGTTTTGCTAGTACTTCATTTGGATTAATACCTTTTTTCTTTGCACAGTCATAGCAATATCCTTCCATTGATTCTTTGCCATTTTCTATTTTTTTATAAAAAAGTATTGCTGGGTTTTTATTACATTCTGAACATAACATACTTTTAATTCCTCATTTCTATTTAAATTTAATCTATAATATCATATCTCAAAAACTGGAAAAAGTCAATAAAAAATGGAATTTTCATTTACAAAAATAAGCAAAAATGCTATAATTAAAAAGTAGAAAGAGGAGAGTGAAATGAATTTAAAATTACAAGATGAAAAACCAATACGAAAAAAACAATTAATTATATATATATCAATTATTATTGTATGCATTATATGTGTTATAATTGCATTTTATGTTCAATTTTATGCAAGAATTGATTTAGGAAGACTAGTTGGTATTGATGGAGAAGAAAAATTTGGACAAAAAACAGAAGAACAAACTTTAACTCTAGAGACAGAATTCGACCAAATATTTACAAATAGTTTAACAAATACAGAAAATCAAGGAGATAATAAAAAGAAAGATAATAGTAAAGATTTAGTATATGTAGATTTAGAGAAAAAAGAAACAAAATTAAATAGTTATGACTTAGAAGTGCATATTCCAAGAATTAATATTGATAGTCCAGTTGTTGATAAGTATAATCAAGATATACAATCATTTATAGATAAAACAAATGAAGTGTTAGAAAGTGAAAATCAAAATAAAATATATACAGTAGATTATGTAGCAAATGTTCAAGATGGAATATTATCTTTAATGATTAAATCAAATTTAAAAGAAGGCTCAAATGCTCAAAGAGTTATTGTTGAAACATATAATTACGATTTAAGAAATAATAAAGAAATTTCTCTTGAAGAAGTTTTAGCAATTGAATATGTAGATAAGAATGAAGTTCAAAACAAAATAGATGCTAAAATTGCAGAAGAACAAAAGCAAGTAGAAGATTTAAAAGATTTAGGATATAATATTTATAATAGAGATACTTCAAGTCAACAATATAAAGTAGAAAATTCTAAATATTTCTATTTGACTGATAATGTTTTATATATTATTTATCCTTATGGAAATGAGAATTACACAAGTGAAATGGATTTAGTTATTATTTAATATTTGAAAATTATTTTAAAGTATGAAATAGGAAAGGATTGTATAAAATGCTAGATAAATTTGATATGACACAAGAACAAAATATATTTTTAGCTAAAAGAAATATTGTTGATAGTATTTGGAGAAGTTCACATATTGAAGGAATAGATGTTACATATCCAGAAACACAAAAATTATATGATGGCGGAAATGTTGCAAGATTAAGATTAGATGAGATACAAATTATTAATAATTTAAAACATGCTTGGCTATATGTATTAAATTCTATTAATGCAGAAAATAATTTGAATTATTTAAAATCTATAAATAGTTTAATAGGTAGTAATTTAATAGATAGAGCTGGGCAGATAAGAATTTATGAAGTAAGAATAAGTGGTACAAATTATATTCCAGAATTACCAAATGAGGATGAAGTTACAAAGAAATTAAAAGAATTTGAAAAGATTGAATGTGTAACTGAAAGAGCAATTACTATTATGTGTTATTTAATGAGATTACAATTTTTTTCAGACGGAAATAAAAGAACAGCTATGTTATTCGCAAATAAAATTATGATTCAAAATGGAAAAGGAATTATAAGTGTTCCTGTGGAAGAAGATGAAACTTTTGGTCAAGAACTGACAAGGTATTATGAAACCAATAATATGGAGAACTTAAAACAATTTATATATGATAAATGTATTGATGGAATTGTAGTTAAAAATAACTAAAAGAAAACAGTACATTTTGTACTGCTTTCTTTTTTGAAAATAAAAGGGGATGTTTTTAAATTCAAATCAGTATTACTTTACTGACTATGGTTGTATTTTAACAGTGAAATTTGTCCATTGTGTGAACTTAAAGTGAAAAGAAGGAAAAAACAAAATTAATTTTTTCTTAAAAAAGACACTAAATTTTATTTTAGTGTCTTTAATGTTGTTAAGGTTGTTCACCTAATGTAATAGTTAAGTCTCTTTCTTCACCATCACGATTTACTTTGACTGTCATTTGATCACCAATTTGATGAGAATTTTTAATTTCATTTAATTCATCCATAGTTTTTATATCTTTACCATCAGCTTGAATAATTACATCACCAATTTTTAGGCCTGCTTTTTCAGCTGCTGAGAAATCATCAATAGCTTTAACGTAAACACCAACAACTAAATTATTTGCTTTTGCTGTTTCTTCATCCAAATCCATACCAGTAATTCCTATATATGGTCTTTTTACTTTACTATATTGAATTAATTGTGATGTAACATCTTCTGTCGAATTAATTGGAATAGCGAATCCCATACCTTCAATACCTTCACCTTCAAGTTTTAAAGTATTTATTCCGATTACTTGACCTTCGCTATTTACTAAAGCACCACCACTATTACCAGCATTTATAGCAGCATCTGTTTGAATTAAAGTATAAGTTTTTCCGTCTGAATCAGTAACTTCACGATTTACAGCACTAACTACACCACATGTAATGCTACTTTCTAGTCCTAATGGATTTCCTACAGCCATTGCAAATTCTCCAACTTTTATATTATCAGAATCTGCAAACTCAGCTTTTGTTAAGCCTGTTTTATCAATTTTAATTACAGCTAAATCAGTTTGCTCGTCTGTTCCGATAATTTTTGCTTCATATTCTGTTTCATCTCCAAATAATGTAACAGTAACTTTAGTTGCTTCAGAAACTTCGTAGAATGAGTTATCAGAAGAAGTTGAAACTATGTGGTTATTTGTTAAAATATATCCATCTTCACTAATTATAATACCTGATCCACTTGCTTGTGCAGTTGTTGCTTGAGTTTGCCTTCCAAACATAGAAATTAATGAATTAACATTATATTCTACTTTTATACCAACAATTGAAGGTAATATTTTGTTAGCTGCATATACTGAAGTGTCAGAATAATTTGATAATGAAGTTTGACTTACATATCCACTATTTTCTGAACTAGATGAGCTACTACCACTTAGACTAGAGCTAGTTCCTAAAATTTGTGAACGTATTGATGGCACACCAAAACATGTACCAACAACAACTGCACATCCAACTACTCCGCTAAAGAAAGGTAATAATACACTTTTCCCAAATCCAACTTTTACTTTATCTTTTTTGTTATTTTGATAGACAGTTTTGTAGGTATTTGGATTTTGAACTGTTGTGAAATTTTTACTTTTTTCTTGATTGTTTTCTGCGTTTTCATTTACTTTTTTTTCATCCATTTAAAAGACCTCCTAAAATTTATGATTTAATACATATTTTGTATATATATTATCCTATTTTTATATTATAATACAATATGATTGTGAAATTTTTGTGAAAAAAAATGGATTTTTTAAAGACAGATTTTTTAGTGAGTTTAATTTGAAACTATTGAAAAAAATAAAAAAAATATATATAATGGAAAAAAACGAAAGTAAAGGATGATAAAAATGAATATAAAAAAAGATAAAGGTGTAACATTGGTAGCTTTAACGATTACTATTGTTGTTTTGTTAATTATAGCTGGAATTGCTTTGTATAATGGAAAAGGAACTATTCAGGAAGCAAATTTAGAGGCATTAAGAACCAATATGTTACTAATTGAAGCAAAAGCAAAAGGCGTTGTAGAGGAAGCAAATTTTCAATTAGGACCTGATTTCCAAAAAGAATCAGAATTAGGAACAATTAGAACTAATTTATATGTAACTGAAAACAAATTACAAAAATTATCTGATTCAGGAATAACAGTTTCATCAGAAATACCAACCGGTGATAATGTATATGTATTTACGCAAGAAACAGCTTCTTTGTGGGCTTTAGATAATGTTTATTCAGAACTTGAAGATGGAGAATATTATTTAATTGAGTTTAATGAAAAAGAAGCAAATGTTGAAATATATAATACGATTGGATATCAAGGACATTATTCATTAACAGAAATTGATGGGTTAGATTAGAAATAATGAAAGTTGAAATGGTTGAAAAATAATTAAAATTCTTTCCAACTAGATTTGTGCCTTAGGAGGGAACGTGATTAAGGATGAAAGAAAAAGAACTAGAAAGATTAACAAAATTAAAAGAAATAGAAAAAGAATTATATCAAAAAGGATTTAAAAATATATGCGGAATAGATGAAGCAGGAAGAGGACCTCTAGCAGGTCCTGTTGTTATTGCTGGAGTTATAATGCCACAAGATTCAATGATAGAAGGAGTAAATGATTCAAAAAAAGTATCAGAAAAGAAAAGGGAAAAGCTATATGACATTATTTTAGAAGAGGCGATAAGTTATTCTGTTGCTATAGTAGGACAAGATGTCATTGATGAAATAAATATTTTAAATGCTACAAAACAAGGAGTAACGGAAGTTGTAGATGGTTTAGATGTAAAGCCAGATTTAATTTTGGTAGATGCATTAGAACATATAAATACAAGAGGAATACCATATGAGCCAATAATAAAAGGTGATGCAAAATGCTATAATATAGCTGCTGCATCAATAATTGCGAAAGTTACAAGGGATAGAATAATGAGAGAGTGGGATGAAATATATCCTCAATATGGATTTATTAATCATAAAGGATATGGGACTGCAAAACATATTGCTGCAATCAAGGAATATGGTTTGTGTCCTATACATAGGAGGTCATTTACAAAGAAGTTTGTTTAATTCTTTTCCAACTAAGTAACAATAGGTAAAGGAAGGAAATTTAGAAAATGAACATTTTAGAGATTATTGAAAAGAAGAGAGATAAAAAGGAATTAACAAAAGAAGAAATAAATTATTTTATATCTGAATATACAAAAGGAAGTATTGCAGACTATCAAATAGCTGCATTAATTATGGCAATATATTTAAATGGTATGACAAAGCAAGAAACAACTGATTTAACATTAGCAATGGCACATTCAGGGGAAATATTAGATTTATCAAAATTGGGCAAGATAATAGTAGATAAACATTCAACAGGTGGAGTAGGTGACAAGGTTTCACTAATTTTGTTGCCATTAGTTGCATCTTTAGGAGTTGCTGTTGCAAAAATGTCTGGAAGAGGACTAGGATTTACAGGAGGGACAGTTGATAAATTAGAGTCGATTCCTGGATATAAAACAGATATAGATATGAACACATTTGTACAAAACGTGGAAAATATAGGGATAAGTATGATATCACAAACTTTAAATTTAGCACCAGCTGATAAGAAAATTTATGCTTTGCGTGACAGTATTTCTTGTGTTGAAAGTATCCCATTAATAGCTTCTAGTATTATGAGTAAAAAAATTGCAAGTGGAGCACAAAAAATAGTTTTAGATGTTACTTGTCGGAAAAGGTGCTTTTATGAAAGATATAGAGAGTGCTGAAAAACTTGCAAAAGAAATGATAGAAATTGGAAAACTTGCAAATAGAGAAACTGTTTGTGTTTTGACTAATATGGAAGAGCCATTAGGTTATGCTGTAGGAAATAGTCTAGAGGTAATAGAAGCAATTAAATTTTTAAAAGGTGATATGCCAGAAGATTTAAAGCAAGTTGTTTTAGAACTTGGTGCATTTATGATGAAATTAGCAGGTGAGGGAGATAATATAGAAGAAAATAAAGAAAGATTATTAGAGAATATCTTAAATCAAAATGCATATAACAAATTTTTAGAACTTGTTAAAAATCAAGGAGGAGATATTTCATACATTGAAAATACAGATAAATTTCCAAAGGCAAAATATATTAAGCCAATTATTGCAAAAACAAGTGGATATATATGTGAAATAGATGCTAAAGAAATTGGAAAATTGGCTTGCTATTTAGGTGCTGGAAGAATAAAAAAAGAAGATAAAATAGATTCAAGTGTTGGAATTATCTTAAATAAAAAAGTTTCTGAAGGTGTTACAGAAAATGAAATTTTAGGATATGTGCACGGAAATGATATTGAGAAAACAGAAGATGTTATAAATAAAATTAACGAAGTTATAAAAATAAAAGAACAAAAAGCAAGTGTATTGCCGACTATTATAGAGGTGTTGGGTAATTAAGTTATGATTATATAAAAAAGATAGCAAAGAATGTTGTAAATTTCCAACAAAAAACATTTGAAAAACTTGTTTTGTGTGCTATAATAAGAAAGAAAGGAATGATAGTAAAATGAAGAAAAATGATGTTAAAAATAAAAAGGTAAAAAATAAAGAACAAAGACATTATGATAAAGGACAAATTTTTGTTAAAGTTATGGCTGCATTTTTAGCAGTATTGATGGTAGGTGGAACTGGGATTACTCTTATTTATGCTTTAATGGGATAAAATTTAATTCTTTTCCAACCTGATTATAGTAATAAAATTAAAATATGTGTAGAAAGAAAAGATAAAATTAGAATAAGAAATAGGAGAAATAAATGATAATTAATTTAGGAATGAATTGGGAAAATTTTTATACAGAAAATATCTTAGCATATATAAAGTCATTACAAGAAAATCCATTTGAATTAGTCACTTTAATAGTAGACATAGCAATTGTGATTTTTTTGTTATATTGTTTCTTAAAAATGGTAAGAGGCTCTAGAGCATGGCAATTAATAAAAGGAATAGTACTATTTGTTGTTGCAACTTGGGTAAGTGGATTATTAAATTTGAAGATATTAAATTGGATATTAACAGGAATTATGAATTTAGGAGTAATTGCAATTATTGTAATATTCCAGCCAGAACTAAGAAGAGCATTAGAGCAATTAGGAACTAATAAATTTACTAAATTTTTTGGTATTGATAAAGATTTAGCAACTAGAACAAAAGAGGATATATATAAAATAGTAATTGCAGCAATGGAACTTTCAAAAGCAAAGACAGGAGCATTAATTGTAATTGAAAGAGATATTAAAATACAAGATATAATTTCAACAGGAATACCAATGGATGCGGAAGTTTCACCACAATTATTAGTAAATATTTTTGAACCAAAAACACCTCTACATGATGGTGCAGTAGTTATTTCTAATAATAAAATTGCGGCAGCAGCTTGTGTATTGCCATTAGCAGATGACAATGATATAGCAAAAGAATTAGGAACAAGACATAGAGCAGCAATTGGTATATCAAAAGAATCTGATAGTATTGTTGTAGTTGTATCAGAAGAGACCGGTAAGGTTTCAGTTGCAAAAGATGGTACTTTAATTGCTGATGTTAGAGAAGATGTTTTGAAGAAGATTTTAATTAGCAATATTGTTACTAAAAGATTTGCGACAGAGAAAAAAGAAAGAGCTAGTCAATTGAAGAAAATTAGAGAAAAAATTAGAAATAATAAAAA
>CALXKC010000054.1 GCA_944388775.1 uncultured Clostridia bacterium
AGCCACTAAATAAAGATTTTTATAAAAATAAAATATTGTGAATTTTGTAGAACTTTTTGTAGAACTACAAAATTTTTTAAAATTAAAACACCAAGTTTGAATCTTCCGAAACACTTGGTGTTCTAATGGTGCAGATGGCCGGAATCGAACCGGCACGGTTTATTCAACCGCAGGATTTTAAGTCCTGTGCGTCTACCAGTTCCGCCACATCTGCATAAATAAAATATTTGAACTGGTATGTTGTTTAGCAACAATTAATATTATAATAGCATGTTAATTTTTTGTCAATACATTTTTTAAAATTTTCCATAAAAATTCATAAATTAATATAAATATGCCTTTTAAATATGGCATATTTATATTTAATTATCAAAACATTAGTTATTTGTACCTGTTCCATCAAATGGAATAAATTTATTTACAACACTTTCTTTACTTACATCTTCTGACCTAAACATCATAAATGAAGTATTAATCTTATTATCAACTAATTGTTCAACTTCTTCTTGTGTTGAATGTTCAGCTAAAACAAGTTCACTAACTAAAATTTGTCTTGCATTATTCAACATTTTCTTCTCACCTGTTGATAATCCTTTTTCTTTTTGTTTAAAACTTAAGTTTCTAACAACATCTGCAACTTCATAGATGTCTCCACTCTTCATTTTATCCATATTATCTCTATATCTCTTATTCCAGTTTTTATCCATTTCTGTTTCATCTTTTTCTAGTATTCCAATAACTTTTTCTGCCGAGCTTTTATCTATAATATTTCTTACTCCTACTTCTTCTGCCTTTGCTGTTGGTACCATTACCTTAACCTCACCTGGCATCTTTAGTATGTAATAAGATTGTTTCTTTCCTAGTATGTCTTTTTCCTCTATTGAATCTATAACCCCTGCTCCATGCATTGGGTATACAATTTTGTCTCCTACATTGAACATGTAAGTCAACTCCTTTCAGCATTTTTTATATATTCGGCAAAAAAAGATAATAAAGTTATGTAAATAGTTGATTGTATTTAAATAACTTTATTGGATTTTTTAACCATCTCTATTATACACCAAAAAGTAGCAAAAGTCAAAGCCTTTGCTACTAATTTTTATGTATATTTTTCCTGTAACCTTTGATTTTCTAAGGAAAAATTTTTTTCAAATTTTTTTCCTTTAATTTTAGTCAATTACTCCTGTTACATAAAATTTTTATTTGTTTGTAGAACCAAATCCTCCAGCTCTTTCTCCTTCTGCAGCATCGTCATCTGTCACTAAATATTTTTGGAATATTGCTTGTCCAATTGCATCTCCTTTTTTGATTTCAACATCTTCATCTTTTATATTATAAAATGCAAACATGATATGACCATCATTATCAACATTTCCATAGTAATCTTTATCTACTACTCCTACACTATTTGCTAATATTAATCCTTTTTTCTTAGGATTTGAACTCCTATTATATAGTAATAACATTTCATCATCTTGCATATATGCTTTTAATCCTGTTTTTACTAATGTTGGACTAGTTTCTTTTTTAAAACTTGGTATTACTACATCTTCTGCCGCTTCTATATCATATCCTGCAGAATATTTTGTTTTTCTAATTGGCAAATTAATATTTTTATCCTCAAAACCTTTAGCTACTTCAAAACCTCTTAATCTTTCCATTTTTAAATCCTCCTAAAAAATATCTAATTCGAGGTCCGTCCCCTAATCCCTCTTTTTAGGGATTTTTAGGACCGTCCCCTAAATCCCTCCTATTTTTTCACATTTTATTTTTATTGTCAATAGTAACATTTATTTTTCGACAAAATATAATATTAGTAACTATATTACAAGGAGACGTTCCAATATGAGAAAGATTTTATCTTTAAATAATTTACTTCTAAATGAAGTTGGATATATATATAATTTAAATTGCTCAGAAGGTGTAAAAAAAAGACTTTTAGATTTAGGATTAGTAAAAGATACTTGTATTGTTCCTGTTTTAAAAAGTCCCTCTAAGGGTATTAAAGCTTTTGATATTAGAGGTTCTCTAATTGCTATTAGAGATGAAGATACTAATTTAATTTCTGTTTATACTAAAAATACTTAATAACATTATATTATTTGCTTCTCTCTTTTACTAAATTTCAAATATGGTTTGTGCATCACCAAAATTATTATAATGTTTCAACCTAATTGTCACCATGTCACAAATTATTCATATATTATATTAATTATTTAATGCATTTTTTTATTATAAAAGAGGTGTCATATGGGTCTTACAAAATCATCTACTGGAACTGATTTGCTTAGTTCTGATAGTAAATATTATAAAAATGAAAATGGATATACTGTTGCACTTGCAGGTAATCCAAATGTAGGTAAATCCACTATTTTTAACAGCTTAACTGGTTTACATCAACATACTGGAAATTGGCCTCGGCAAAACTGTTAGTAATGCAACTGGCTCTTATCCTTATAGAGATGATGACTTTCTTTTAGTTGATATTCCTGGTACATATTCTATTTTATCTTCATCACAAGAAGAAGAAATTGCAAGAGATTATATTTGTTTTGGAAATCCTGACGCTACAATTATTGTAGTAGATGCTACATGTCTTGAAAGAAATTTGAATCTAGTTTTTCAAATTATGGAGATTACTGATAATGTTATAGTTTGTGTTAATTTATTAGATGAAGCTAAGAAAAAACATATTAAAATTGATTTGAATCTATTGTCTGATATGCTTGGTGTTCCAGTTGTTGGTACTATTGCAAGAAAAAAATCTAGTTTAAACAATTTACTGGATGTAACTTATAAGGTTTGTCAAAAAAAGATATGTCCTAAACCCAAAAAAATAAATTACAATTCAGTTATTGAAGATTGCATAACTAAATTAGAAATTAAATTAAAAGAATTATATGACTTTCCTTCTAATTTATATAGATGGATTTCTTTGAAATTGCTAGAAAATGAAACTGATATTATTTCTTCAATTGAAAAACACCTGAGTGTTAACTTTTCTGAGAATATAGAACTTGAAAAAATGCTTGAAAATTTGCAAAATATTTTAAATAGTTCAAATATTACTAAAACAAATTTTAGAGATAATATTACTTCTTCTATAATGAAACAAGCAGAAGAAGTCTGCAAGAATGTATGCAAATTTGAAGATGAAACTTATTCTAATCGAGATAAAAAAATAGATAAGATATTAACATCAAAAACATTTGGTATTCCAATAATGATAATATTTCTAGGTATTATCTTTTGGATTACTATTGTTGGAGCAAATTATCCATCTCAATTATTATTTTCATTTTTTGGTTATATACAAGAAAATTTAATTGATTTTGCAAATTTACTTAACTGCCCTGCATGGCTCTCTGATATGCTTATCTTAGGTGTTTATCGAACTTTAACTTGGATAATTTCTGTAATGCTTCCGCCTATGGCTATATTTTTTCCTTTATTTACTATATTAGAAGATTTAGGATATTTGCCTAGAATTGCTTTTAATATGGATGGCTTTTTCAAAAAGTGTTGTTGCTCTGGAAAGCAGATGATTACTATGTGCATGGGAGTGACAAAGTGGGAGAGTTTTTAAATCAGCCACTTTGTTTTTCTTTATTTGACTGACTTGCCTGAGTTTTACAGGAATATCATATTTTATTATATTGTTTCCTGCAAGGATAATTTTTAAACTTACTTCAGATTTAACCTTATTATCAACATTACATTTTTTATTTTCTAAAGTTTCTGCACTTTTTGTATTTTCTTTTACTGTTTCTAATTCTTCTATGATTATCTTATCTAAGAGTTCTTCAATATAAGTTTCTAAATTATCTTTGGTTATCACTAGTTCTTTTAGTATATTTTCTTTTAGGTTTTTGCTATATTGCTTAAAAGATTGTTTGCTATTACTTACTTGATTTTTCTTATCTTCTATTTCTTTTAATTTTAAATTTAAACTAGAAATTTCTTTTTCAATAGATACTTTCTTTATCTGTAATTCTTCTTTGCTTAAAAAGCCGTCTAAAGCTAAATCTAATAGTTTATCTTTCTTATTTTTAAGAACTTTTATCTCATTTATTATCTTCTTTTCTTTTTCTATATTTTCTTCTTCTTTTGAAAGTTCTAAATAAAATGACATTAATTCTTCTGCAATTTCTTCTTTATATATTTCGTATTTTTTAAAAACGATAAGCAAAATATTATATAAATCTTCTTCCTTAAAACAAGCAGGTACACAATTCTTTTTCCCTTTTTTATGAAAGTCTCCACAATACCAATATATAACATCTTCCTTATTTTTGTAATGTCGTATTTTTCTTACAAAACCACATTTATGCTTTTTACAATATAATTTACCAGAAAGGGGATAGGTAGTTTGATGTTTTTGGTACATTTTAGCAGATTTGCTTCTACTTAATAATTTTTGATTTGCCTTATCCCATAATTCTTCTGACACAATTGGAGGTACTTTTTCATAATCTTTAGATACTTTCCATTCTTTTTTATCATAGAAATTCCTTTTTTTAGTCCTATAATCCACAACAGTTGATAAACCACCAGTATAATATCCTTTATATTTAGGGTTTTGAATAATCTTTTTTAAAGTGTTTTGATGAATCATATTGCCATTACGATTATAATATCCATGTTCTGCTAGTAGGATAGATAACTTCTTTAAACCTATATTTTGACTATTTGCATATGTATTAAAAATTGTTCTAATTAGTGGTGCTTCCATTTCATCTATTACAAGTTTTCCTTTTTCTTTTTTATAGCCCCAAATATTATTTGTTCCTAAAACTGTTCCTTTTTCAACTGCTCTTTTAAAACCAAATTTTGTTCTTTCAGATATTTTACGAACTTCATCTTGTGCCATGCTAGACATGATTGTCAGTCTTAATTCTCCATCATTTGATGCAGTTATTATATTATCTGATAAAAAATAAACACATACATCATATTCTAACAATTTTCTAGTATAGTACAAGCTATCAATCGTATCACGAGAAAACCTTGAAACCTCTTTGGCTACTATTAGGTCAAATATTCCTTTTTTACTATCTTCTATCATTTGCATAAAATTTTCACGTTTTAGGGAAGTGGTGCCGACTTATTCCTTCATCTACATATCCACGAATAAAAGTCCAATTAACATTTTTTCTAATATAATTTTCAAAAAATGATACTTGATTCTCTAAGGAATTAATTTGCTCTTCTTTTTCAGTTGATACTCTCGCATAATATACTACTCTTAAAGGTAAATCAAAAATCGTCTTTCCAGATAAGAGTTCTTGTTTCATTTCATATAATGTCATATAAATCTCCTTTCCTTTTTGTAATTAATACTTATTTTATTTTACTAAAATAGAAGATATAAAGTAAATGTCAAAAAAATTCATTTTTTATTTTCCTCAAACATTAATTTATCAAGCTTTGCAGAAGTTTTTTCAAAAACATTTTTATCAATTACATTCTTTTTATATAATATTTTATTTACAACAGAGTCTATTTTTAATTTAAGATATTTTTCATTCATAGCATAACCTCTTTAAATAGTTATTTGAAAAAAACTTGTACTATTACTAAATGTTCCTCTATATATACATACGTTTTCTCTTAAAAAATCTACCCAAATTAGAAAATTATTTAAATTTGTCTCTTATTATATATACAGTGATTTTCTTGTTAAAATTCTCCCTTTTTTTTATTAATTTATAAAATAACCAACTTTAATCATACTAAGAAGTGTTCTAAAAGTTTCCTTAACGCGACATCTAACGATGTCGCTCCTATAACACCACACAGGTAAATAGGAATTGAAAGACGGAAAAGTATTGAAACAAGTGTATTAAATAAAAAATAAAATGGAGCAAAAATTTATTTAAAAAAACTTCAATTTGCTCCATTTTACGAAACTATAATTTTATAAATACTACTCTATAAAAATAAAATAATATATTCCATAGTTATTAAAAAAATCTTAAATAAATATTTACTGTTCGCTTGTTTTTTACTGTAAAATATTGTAATATAATAGCAACCTTTCTTGTCATGAAGGTAGTTCTTACATAGAGCGGAAAGGGGGTAAATGTGATGACTCAACCTGAGCTTATTCTACGATTAGTTGAAATGCTTTTAGCTGAAAGAGATAAAAACAATCAATTAAAAGTAGAAGAAAACAAAAAGGATAAAGACTAAATATGTCATTACATAGTCGAAACAGAGTAGGAAGTTACGGTCTTGCTCTGTTTTTTTGCATAAAAAAAGTATGTGTAGTTACGGTACACATACGAGAAAATGTTATCCTCAACCTGAACTAGGATACATTTTTATTGTATTTAAATAATAACATATTATTATTATTTTGTCAAATAAAAATTGTGTTTAATACAAATTTGTAGTATAATAATCAAAGACAATAGTCTACTCAACGCCAATAAAATATACAGGAGGAAAACTTATGCTTAAATATATTCAAAAAATGTTACCATATCCGCCAACAGGTGCAGTTCTTGTTATTTACAATATATTAGCAGAACAAAATAATCTGCAAAAATATGTAAAATTTAATGCGGAATTAGACCGATTTGAATTTCCGGCTGAAAGATTAACAGACAATCCATCATTTTGGAAATTTGCAAAACTAGAAGGAATGAATATTGAAGGGACTCCAATTCATTGGAGCATAGATGAGGAACATTTTTGTTTTTGGCTTGAATAATTATTACCTCCATGTTGGCGTTGCATGGAGGTTTTATATAATTTCCAAAGTAAAATTTAAATTCTATAATATACACTAAATTTCATTTTTATAAAGCTTGTAACACCACATTTATCAACATTCTTCAAAACTACCATATTGTTATCACCATGTGTATGGGATTTGGTTGCAATGCTGCAGGTGTTACTGGTTGTAGAATTATAAACTCTCCTCGTGAAAAACTAATTGCTATTTTAACAAATAGTTTTGTACCTTGTAATGGAAGATTTCCTTTCCTAATTACAATTGCTACAATATTTATTGCAGGAAGTGTGCAAGGTTTTAGTGGTTCAATAATTTCCACAATTGCAGTTTTATTAGTAATACTACTTGGAATTTTCATGACTTTACTAATATCTAAAATTCTGTCCAAAACACTTTTAAAAGGTATGCCTTCTTCTTTTGTTTTAGAATTACCGCCATATAGAAAACCTCAGTTTGGAAAAATTCTTGTTAGGTCAATTTTTGATAGAACCTTATTTGTTTTAGGAAGGGCTATTTGTGTTGCAGCTCCAGCTGGTCTTGTTATATGGATTTTTGCAAATGTTGGTATTAATGGTGAAAGCTTATTAAATATTATTGCTAATTTTCTAAATCCCTTCGCAAATCTCATGGGCTTAGATGGCTATATTTTAACTGCTTTTATTTTTGGAATTCCTGCAAATGAAATTGTTTTACCTATTATTTTGATGTGTTATCTTGGAAATGGTACTTTAGTTAGTTTAGATGATACTTTTGCTATTGGAAATATTTTAGTACAAAATGGTTGGACTATTCTTACTGCTATTAATGTTATGATTTTTACTTGCTTACATTTTCCTTGTACTACTACTTTGCTTACTATAAAAAAAGAAACTGGCAGTTTAAAATGGACTGTTATCAGTTTCTTTATTCCAACTGTTTGTGGTATTGTTCTTTGTATGTTTACAACTTTAATTTATAATATCTTTGAAATTGGCATTTTTTAGTCGTAGAGTAGATTTCGCGGTCTACTCTATTTTTGAGCAAAAAAAGTATGTGTACCGTGAATACACATACGACTAACTTGAATAACTGTGATATTCAAAGTTCATTTGTTTTGTATATAAATAATAACTTATTAATTTATATTTGTCAACTAAAATCATTCACTTTTTTTGATTATATACTTGATTTTTACTAATCTATTCTGTATAATGTATCAGAAGGTGAACATAGCAGAGTGTGATGTGTCGCGTACCCACAAAAGAAAGGGGGCGATGCATATGTTATTAGAACAAGTTTACTTATTATTTATATACATACTTTTGTTTGAACTTGCAATAGTAACTGTTGTCGCTGTTGCCTTATTTGTAGCATTAGTAGTTACAATAAGAAAATTAGACAACAAAAAACACATCTCTGCAAGCCATTAGAGATGTGCTTTAATTATCTTAAACTTTTTCAATGGCACACCACACTTTGTGGTTGCTCACCTTCTATAATTATTATACTTAAATCATATCTAAAAGTCAATATTTTTACAAATTTTATTCATAAAAAGTTACTAGATAATGGTTTTTATTAAAAAGAAAAGAGTTTTCCTTAATATGGAAACTCTTCTCTTAATCGAATACAA
>CALXKC010000055.1 GCA_944388775.1 uncultured Clostridia bacterium
ATTTCTTTAAAATCAACATAGTCAGGTAATCCACCTACATTATGATGGCTTTTAATTACAGAACTTTTACCTAATCCGCTTTCAATAACATCAGGATAAATAGTTCCTTGCACTAAGAAATCAACAGTTCCAATTTTTTTAGCCTCTTCTTCAAAAACTCGTATAAATTCTTCTCCAATAATTTTTCTTTTTTTCTCTGGGTCAGTAACTCCAGCAAGTTTTGATAAAAATCTATCTTTAGCATTTACTCTAATTAAGTTAATGTCAAATTGATTTCTAAAAACTTCTTCAACCTCGTCGCCTTCATTTTTACGAAGTAGACCATGGTCAACGAAGATACAAGTTAGATTTTTTCCGATAGCTTTATTTAGTAAAACTGCGGCAACAGAAGAATCAACTCCACCTGATAAAGCACATAAGGCTTTTTTATCTCCAATTTTTTCTTTTAAATTTTTAATACTTTCATCAACAAATGAAGAAATTTGCCAATCACCACTACAATTACAAATTTCAAATAAGAAGTTTTTAAGTACTTGTGTTCCATTAACAGAATTATTAACTTCTGGATGAAATTGAATTCCATATAGTTTTTTATTAGAATTTTCCATTGCAGCATTTGGACAAGATGGGGTAGAGGCAATATTTTCGAAGCCTTCTGGCACGGTTTCTACATAATCAGTGTGACTCATTAAAAAGCCATTGTTATTTCCAAAACCTTTGAATAATAAAGATGAGTTGTCTATTTTTACATCTGTTGTTCCATATTCTCTTTTACTTGCTTTAGCTACTTTTCCTCCAAGTGTATATGTCATAAGTTGCATACCATAACAAATTCCAAGAACAGGTATTCCTAATTCAAATATTTCATCTGCACATCTAGGAGATTCTTCTCCATATACACTTGCTGGTCCTCCAGTAAAAATGATTCCTTTTGGATTTTTTTCTTTGATTTTTTCGATTGATATGTCATAAGGTACTACTTCTGAATATACATTGCATTCTCTTACGCGTCTTGCTATTAGTTGGTTGTATTGTCCACCGAAGTCTAGAATTAAAATTAGTTCATTGTTTTTCATAATTTACCTCCAAATAAAATTATGCTTACATTGTATCATAATAGAATTACAAAGTAAATAAATTTTATTTTACAAAAAGCGAAAAGAATGTTATACTATAAAAAAGTTATAAGAAGTTTGCTATAATTTCAATTGCATTTTGATAAAACTTAATATATATGAAAAGGAGAAATTTTAGAGTGGATGAATTTAAAGTTATTGATGTTATGAATGAAGCTATGTTAAAATTGTTAAAAGACAAAAATGCAAAGTATGAAGAGAATTTGAAAATCAGAAAATATTTAGAAGATGAAACTATTTTTTTCAAAATTAGCAAATTAGATGCTTATAGAATTTTAGAAAAGGTAGGAGTAAAGAAAGAAAACATAGAAAATGTTTATAAGAAGCTAATATCACCAAATGCATATTATGATTTGCTAAATAGAGGTAAGATAAATGCAAATGATGATAATTTAGTTATTAAATATAATGAATATAATCCGAATGATTTATTCAAGAAAAGAAAGTAACTAATATTTATATCATAAATATTAGTGATGGAGGAATTTTTAATGAAGGACGAATATATAAGACAATTTTATAATGAAGTCAACAAAGTATTAGATGGGGACTATAAAATAATTTTAGAACCTAATAGAGATTTAACAGAAGATTGGATTGAATATGATCAAGTAAAATGGGAATTAGAAGAACCGATTCAAAGTTTAGTAGAAAAATTATCAAAAGATAATATACTAAGTTTTGAAGATAAAATTTTAAAAATCTATAACTGCATATGTTTAAATTATATATATGATGCTAATGTATTATTCTTTTTTAGAAAAGATACTAGTGATATAAATAATGTAAAATATATTGCAGTAGATTGGTATGGAAGAATAATTGATGAAAAATGGAAAGAAAATAGAAAAAAACATAATAGAAGAATATGCTATGAGTTTGCTAGATTTTATGCTAAGGCAATAAATGAATTACGAGGAAAAAATGATAATGTTGAAGCATTTATGGTTGGAGATGTAGATAATTTACATTATGTTGTAGGTTTAACAGGTGAAGAATATAGTGTTATTTTGGATTTAGATGATTTTAATAGTTTAAAGGATCTTACAAGATTAAAATTGGGATTGACAATAAAAGGTATAAAAATTTTAAGAGATAAGAATGGAAAGTTTAAAGATGCTCTTGATAAATTCAATGATGGTAGATTAAGTGAATTAACTGAAGTTGAAGATGTAAAAGAAAAATTTGAAGTAAAAGATACAATCAAGTATTTTAATAGCATTATAGATATATTGAAAAAATATAATATTGATGCACAAGGATTTTTTGAATATATGAGGTCTATTATTGAACATGAAGGAATTGAGATAGAAAAGTTGTGGAAAGAAGATATTAATGCTACTGAAAAAAGATATGAGAGATGTTTGATTTTTGACTTTGATTCTAAAACTTATTTGCTTGATAGTATTGATAAATCTTTAAATGTAGTAGATAAAGAAAAAATAGATAAGAAAATTTTTATATTTAATCCAGAAGAGAATGAATATCCTTATTATGGTGGATAGATAATAAAATATTTAGCTATATGACAAAAAATAATTATAAAAATTAGGGGAGAATTTAATATGAATGTAAATATAGAAAAACTTATTGAGTTAAATGATAAGGTAAGTTTATCTTTTCGAAGAAAACATATAATTGTTTTAGATCCAAAAGATGAACAAAAAGACGAATATGATTCAAATGCAGATGTAACTTATGATAAGACTGAGTGGAAAATACCCAATAATCTAAACCATTTAATTGAAGCGGTGTCTGAAAGTAGTTACTTAAATAATGAAGATAAAATTTTAATGATATTTGAAAAAATATGTAAAACATATGTATATGATGATAATTTAATATCTTATATACAAAAGATAGATGATGAATCTTATGAGTTGCCAGATTGGTATGGAAGAGAAGTTAATCAAGAGTGGGAAAATAATAGAGAACAACATAATAGAAGAGTATGCTATGAAGTGTCTAGATATCTTGCAGAATCTCTTAAAGAAATATTTAAAGATAATGATGATTATAATGTTTGTATTCTTTGGGATAAAGGAAATACTCATTATTTTGTAGGACTAACTTGTAAGGATTATAGTATCACTTTAGATACAGATGATTTTAATAATATAAAAGATCTTACAAGATTAAAAACAGGGTTAACTGCTCAAGGTATAGTTATTTTAGATGATGAAGAGAATAAATTTAAAAATGCACTTGATAAGTTTAATGAAAATAAACGTGAAGATTCTATAATGAAAATAGAAGATGACATAGCTAATAATACTATGGATTTGAATTCTGATGCAGAAAATCAACAATTAAATTCAAGTGTAGAATCTGATAATATAATTTTTATTAGAAATGCAATAGAAATATTGAAGGAAAAATACAACATTGATTCACAGGGATTATTTGAATATATAAAAGAAATAGTAGATATTAAATTAGGACCAGAATCAAGAAAAAAAGTGTGGAAGAAGCTAGAAGGACATGATGGTAAGGCAACAAGGTATATAAGATGTTTAGTTTTAGATATAGATAATCAAAAATATATAATTGATGTTGATAAGGCATTATTACGTCCGTTTAATGAAAAAGAGTTTGAGGTGGAAAATTCAGATTTTGTGCCTTATAAAGATCTTTCTCGTGATGGTGAAGAACCATATGATGGTACATAGTCCAAAAACATTGAAAAATCAATAGAAAAGTGGTATAATTAAAGTGTAGCAAGAAGTTTGCTTTTATTTGAAGAGGAGGAGAACAACTATGTTAAAAGTTGCAATTGCAACAGCATCTTGCGAAAAAATCGACGGGATAGTAAAAGCGATATCACGGTTCTATGACGTAGGACTATCTGAAATGGAGATTTATTCCACGTCGGTTGAGTCTGGTGTTCCAAGCCAACCATTTGGAGAAGAAACTTATGAAGGAGCTTTTAATAGAGTAAACAACATAAGGAAGAAACTCCAGAAAATGGATTTGTATATCAGTTGTGAAGCTGGTATCGAAGATACATTTGAGCAGTATTTCAATGTACAAGTGGTATGTATATATGAATCAAAATCTCAAAAGTATCTCTGGGGCAAAAGCTTAGGATGGTCAATTCCATCTGAAGATATAGAGTTTATTAAAAATAATAATCTTGATAAATATCTCAGAGGAAAAGGCATTAGTTGCATTGAGGAATTACTTGGAACATCAAATTCCAGAAGTTCAGCAGTAGCTCAGGCTACAGAGATTGCATTAGCTTCTGGAAAATTAAGAAACAATTGAGGTATTTATATCTCAGTTGTTTCTTTTTTAGAACACCCCATCAGTTGGAATATAACTTTCATCAGGAGGATAAACATACTCTTCATTAGGAGAAGAAGTCTCTTTCATATCAGTAACCTTTAATATAGGCATATCACCATGATAACTACCCTTAGTAATCTCACCAGTAACCTCAACCCAAGTATCATCTTTGAAATCTTTAGCATTTACATATTCAGATAAAAAACCAACCACCACATATTGACGATTAGAAGAAATAATCATATCTCTTGCCAAAACAAATTGATTTTCATTCAAATCTGAAACCCTATAAACATATCCAATAAAATTAATTTTCAATCCAACATAACTATCAATATCATCATGTACAGCCTTTAAAACATTTGTATAATTAGATGCTGAAATTGTAGAAATATTGTTTTGAGGCAAACATGATGATTTATTTTTATTAGTGCTAGCACCATGGAATATTTTAAAAGTTACAATTCCAACAATAATGGTGATGATTATTAAAATTATAATAAAAAAGAATTTAAATAAGTTTTTTCCATTAATTTTAAAATTATATACAAACATAAAGTAACCTCCAGTTATGCAATTAAATTTTCTAAGTTTTGTGAATTATAGTAAATAATATGTGGTAAAGTAAAAAATAAGAACATTATAATAAAAGTTTTTGTTCAAACTACTTGCTAAATTAATATTTTAGTGATATAGTAACAAAGTAAAAATATAAACTTAGGAGGAATCAATTCGAAATGAGCATAATAAGAAAAATTTTCAAAACTTACAGTCAAAAAGAAGTTAAAAGAGTAATGCCAATAGTACAAAAAATTAATGGCTTAGAAGACGAAATGTCAAAATTAAGCGATAAGGAATTAAGAGGAAAAACAGAATACTTCAAAGAGCAATTAAAAAATGGAAAAACATTAGATGACATATTACCAGAAGCATTTGCGGTTGTTAGAGAAGCATCAAAAAGAGTTTTAGGAATGAGACATTTTGATGTGCAATTAATAGGTGGTATCATTTTACACCAAGGAAGAATTGCAGAAATGAAAACTGGTGAAGGTAAAACTTTAGTTGCAACACTTCCAGTATATTTAAATGCACTAGAAGGAAAAGGAGTTCATGTAATTACAGTAAATGACTACTTAGCAAAAAGAGATAGTGAATGGATGGGAAAATTATATAAATTCTTAGGACTATCAGTTGGTTTAGTAATTGCAGGAATGGAACCTAAGGCAAAACAAGAAGCATATAATGCAGATGTAACATATGGTACAAATAATGAATTTGGATTTGATTATCTAAGGGATAATATGGTTATATATAAAAATCAATTAGTTCAAAGAGGATTACATTATGCAATCGTCGATGAGATTGATAGTATTTTAATTGATGAAGCTCGTACTCCACTTATAATTTCAGGTAGAGCAAATGAGTCATCAGATTTATACAAAAAAGCAGATAACTTTGTACGTAGATTAACACCTAAAGTTATTGTTGAAGAAGATGTAAAAGATTTTGACCAAGCAGAAGATAATGAAAAATATGATTACATTGTAGACTTAAAAGCAAAATCTGCATCATTAACACAAAAAGGTATTAAAAAAGCAGAAGAAGCATTTGGATTAGAAAACTTCAATGACCTAGAAAACTCTACATTAGTTCACCATGTAAACCAAGCATTACGTGCACATGGTGTTATGAAAAAAGATATAGATTATATCGTAAAAGATGGAGAAGTTTTAATTGTTGATGAATTTACAGGACGTATTATGTATGGAAGAAGATATAATAATGGATTACATCAAGCGATTGAAGCAAAAGAACATGTTAAGATAGCTGATGAATCAAAAACTTTAGCAACAATTACATTCCAAAACTTCTTTAGAATGTATGATAAATTATCAGGTATGACTGGTACTGCTATGACAGAAGCAGCAGAATTTGAAGAGATATATAATTTGGATGTTGTTGAGATACCAACAAATAAACCAATGATTCGTAAAGATGAAAATGATGTTATATATAAAAATGAAAATGCAAAATATAGAGCAATTGTAGAAAGCATAAAAGAAAGTCATAAAAAAGGACAACCAGTTTTGGTGGGTACAGTATCAATTGAAAAATCTGAAAAATTAAGCAAATTATTAAAACAAGAAGGAATTAAACACGAAGTATTAAATGCTAAATATCATGAAAAAGAAGCTGAAATAATTGCACAAGCAGGAAAATTCGGTGCAGTAACAATTGCAACAAACATGGCAGGACGTGGTACTGACATTATGCTTGGAGGAAATAGTGAATATTTAGCAAAAGAAGCTATGAGAAAAAATAAAGTTCCAGCTGAATTAATTGAAGCAGCAGACACATATTATGAAACAGATGACCAAGATATTTTAAAAGCAAGGGAGCAATTTAAAGAATTAGTAAATAAATTTGATGAGCAAATAAAAGAAGAAAAAGAAAAAGTAATTGAAACTGGTGGACTAAAGATCATAGGAACAGAAAGACATGAATCTAGAAGAATTGATAACCAGTTACGTGGACGTGCTGGACGTCAAGGAGATATAGGAGAATCTAAATTCTATATTGGATTAGATGATGACTTAATGAAAATCTTTGGTGGAGATGCGATAACTAAAGTATATAATACACTAGGTGCAGACGAAAATATGCCAATAGATTCAAGAATTATCTCAAACGCAGTAGAAAATGCACAGAAAAAAGTAGAAGGTAGAAACTTCAGTATTCGTAAAAATGTATTAAAATATGATGATGTAATGAATGCTCAAAGAGAAATTATTTATAAACAAAGAAGAGAAGTTCTTGATGGAGAAAATATCCATGATAATATAATTGCAATGATTGATTTTGTTGCAGAAAACATATCAAATATGTTTATAGAAGGTGAAACATCAGAAGTAAATGTAGAATCTTTAAATACAGAAATTTTAAATGTATTTGGAATTGATATGTCAGACTTCGTAAAAGAAAACAAAGCTAATCCACAGGCAATTTCAGATGAATTAAGAAAAAGAGCTTTAGAAATATATGACCAAAAGGAACAAGATATTGGTTCAGACGAAATGAGAGAGCTTGAAAGAGTTGTTATGCTTAAAGTTGTTGATGAAAAATGGATGAATCATATTGACAGCATGGATGAATTAAAAAATGGTATTGGTTTACGTGCTTATGGTCAAAAAGATCCTGTTGTTCAATACAGACTTGAAGGTTTTGATATGTTTGATGAGATGATTAATGATATCAAATATGATGTAACTAAGATTTTGATGCATATTAGACAACAAGGTGAGACAAAGAGACAAGAGACTGTTAAGATTACAGGTGCAGCATTAGAGGCTATCCATAGTGTCGATGGTGGGGCTAAGATTGGTACTGATGTTGATAGAACTATTCGTAATGAGAGCCCTAAGGTTGGTAGAAATGATCCTTGTCCATGTGGAAGTGGTAAGAAATATAAAAACTGCCACGGAAGAAATCAGTAAAAGCCAGTAATATCAATAGT
>CALXKC010000056.1 GCA_944388775.1 uncultured Clostridia bacterium
ATGTTTAACTGCTTAATAAACGATTCCTATTTATTGGAAATATTACAATCTTGTAATAATCGATGAAATTTCCCTGACAAATTTTTCAAAAAACTTGACAAATTTTCAAATTGTGTTATATACTAGGCATGTTACAAAAACAGGATGTATATATTATTTAATAAGGAGTAATATGAAAATGAAAGTAAAAAAAGACATAAAAAACATACTAATTGTGGCAGCAATGGTAGTAGCAAGTTTGTTTTTTATCAATATGAGTTTAGCAGCAAATACTGCAAAAGTAACAGTAGATTTAGCTAATCTTAGAGAATCACCAGATGAAAATAGCACAATATTAGAACAACTTACATTAAATGAAGAAGTTGAAATAGTAGAACAAGAAGGAGATTGGTACAAAGTAGTAGCAAGAAGAATAACAGGATATATAAGACAAGATTTAATAGCTGTTACTGAACAAGTAAACAATCAAGAGACTAATACTCGGAGATGAAAATAATATAACATCAACAGAAGAAGAACAAAATGTGGAGAATGCAGAGCAAAATTCACAAGAAAGTGAACAAACAGAAGATGAGATAGAATTAGGAAAGAATATTATTGAAGAAAATACAAAATTGAAAATTGTTCCTGTAATTAATGCAACAGAAACAATTGAAGTAAAGAAAGATGAAGAAGTTAATGTAACTGAAATCATAAATGGTTGGGTTTGTGTAGAAACTCAAAATACAAAAGGTTGGATAAGAAAAGAAAAAATCCTAACAAAAGCTGAACAAGAGAAAATAGCACAAGAACAACAAGCTGCACAAGAAGCAGCTGAGAAACAAGCAGCTCAAGAGCAAGCAAAAAGTAGTCAAAGAACGATGTATGTTAATGCATCAACAGTTAATGTTAGAAAAGAACCAAATACATCATCTGAAATTGTAACAAATGCAACGATGAATACAGAAGTTGTAGTACAGTCAGAAGAAGGTGGATGGAGCAAAGTAACTGTAAATGGAAAAGAAGGGTATATTGCGACAAACCTATTATCTTCAACAAGACAAACAACTTCAAGGTCATCAACAACTAGAAAGTCAACTACAAGTACACAGTCAAGTACACAAACACAAGATACAACAGCAAGTACAACAACATCATCAGCTTCTGGATCAGGAGCAGCAGTAGTTGCAAAAGCTAAATCATATATAGGTTATAAATATGTTTATGGTGGATCTTCACCAAGTACAGGATTTGACTGTTCAGGTTTTACTTCATATATATATAAACAATTTGGAGTAAGTTTAAATAGAACAGCGGCTGGACAATATAGTAATGGTACAGCAGTATCAAGAGCAAATTTACAACCAGGAGATTTAGTAATGTTTGGTAAATCTGGAATTAATCATGTTGGAATTCACATTGGTGGAGGAATGATAGTGCATGCAGAGAATTCATCAACAGGTGTTACAACAGATACAATTAATTCAGGATATTACAACAACAATTATGTAGGAGCAAGAAGAATTTTTTAGATTGTAAAAAATTCGAATTTTAAAGCAATTAAAAGAGGAGGAAAATTTTGAAAGAACGACCGATTTTAATTGCAGTTATAGGGTATATGATAGGTATATTATGGGGGCTATACTTTAATTTTAGTGTAGCCCTTTTATATATTTTTATAGCTGCAATATATGTTATATTAAAAACTTTTTTGTCAAAAAGTAAATGGAATATTCTATCACCGAGAAGATATTTTAGATATGTTAAGATATTTTTTAATCGAAAGTCAATTTATTTAATTGTTATAATTTCAATAATTTCAAATCTTATAGTTAATTTCCAAAATAGAAGATATGAAAATGTATATAAAGATGGGGAAGAATTAACGCTTATTGCCATAGTAGATAGTAACAAAGAAGAAAAAGAATATAAAAATACATATCAAATTAAAACTGACTATAAAGATACTAATTTGATTTTAAGTGTAAATAAAAACAAAAATATAGAGTTAGAATATGGTGATAAGATTTTGATTAAAGGAGAATTTGCAGAACCGTCAGAGAGCAGAAATTATGGTGGTTTTGATTATAAAGAATATCTAAAATCAATTAAAATTCATGGAACAATTAAAGCTGATAGCATAGAGGTTTTAGCTAAGAATAGTAATAATCCCATTTTTACTTTTGCAAATAATATTAATTTAAAAATAAAAGAAAATATAAGTAAATTAATTCCAGAGAAGTATGGTGCTATATTTACAGGTTTAATATTGGGAGATACAAGTAAAGTTGAAGAAGAGGTAAATGATAATTTTAAAATAGCAAATATATCTCATGTTTTAGCAATATCAGGAATGCATATAACTTATATAGTTATTGGTATAGAATTATTATTAAAAAGGGGAATAGGAAAAAGAAAAACAAGGATTATAACAATAATAATTTTAGTAATGTATATGTTTATAACAGGTTTTACACCATCAGTTGTAAGAGCAAGTTTAATGGGAATAATCATGTTAATTTCTAAATTAATTCATCGAAAAAATGACATTTGGACTTCAATTAGTTTATCTCTTCTTATTTTATTAATATACAATCCATTTCTAATATTGAATGTGGGCTTACAGTTATCATATTTAGGGACAATTGGAATTGTTTGTTTTAATAAAAATATCTATAATTTTTTAAGAAAACTAAAAATACGAAATAAAAAAATTAAATATAGAATAAATCGAAAATTTATATTATTTATTGATAAAATAAAGGAAATACTGTCAGTTACACTTTCAGCACAAATAGTGATTTTACCAATATTGTTATTTAATTTTAATATATTGGGGATATATTTTTTTATCTCGAATATTTTAGTAAGTGTTATTATCGGCCCAATTATTATTGTGGGATTTGTTTGTATTCTTATATCATTTATATCAATAGAAATTGCAAAAATATTATCAATTTTTATGTCAGTAGGAATTCAAATTTTGATTAGTATATCTGAGATTAGTCATTTGCCATTTTCTAAAATATATATTCCAACACCAAAAGTTTGGCAAATAGTAATTTATTATATATGTGTAATTGTTATTAATAAAATTTATATGTCCTTTAATTTGAAAGAACCTGATTTTACAAGTATAAGAATTAGAAACTTAGTAGCACTTTTAAAATTTAAGTTTAGGCAGAATAGAAAAAAGGTTTTAAAATTTTTGATAGTTTTTGTTTTATTAGTTTTTATTCTAAATATTATTCCTAAAAAATTGAAAATTCATTTTGTTGATGTTGGACAAGGTGATTGTACATTTATAGTTACACCTCAAAATAAAACAATTTTGATAGATGGAGGTGGAAGTATGTCTGAAGAATATGATGTGGGGGAAAGTACGTTATTACCATACATTTTAGACAGAGGTTATACAAAAGTTGATTATATATTTATATCTCATTTTGACCAAGACCATATTGGTGGGATTTTAACAATTTTAGAAGAATTAAGGGTTGGACAAGTATATATATCAAAACAAGAACAGGATTCGGAAAATTATCAGAAATTTTTGGAGATTGTAAAAGATAGGAAAATTAAAGTAAAAGTTTTAAAGCAGGGAGATTGTTTAAAGATTGAAAAAAATTTGTATTTTGACATTTTATGGCCAATTGAGGAGCAAATACAAGAGAATATTTTGAATAATAATGCAATGGTTATGAAATTACGATATGGCAAGTTTTCAATGTTATTTACTGGTGATATAGAAGAAGTAGCAGAAGAAAAGATTTTAGATTTTTATAAAGAAAAAATTGAAAATGGAGAAGCTATTTTGAAATCAGATGTTTTAAAAGTAGCACATCATGGTTCTAAAACTTCAACGACTCAAAAATTTTTTGAAAAGGTTAGTCCTGAGATTTGTTTGATTGGAGTTGGAAAAAATAATATGTTTGGTCATCCAACAGAAGAAGTTCTTGAAAGGATAAATGGCACGAAAATCTATAGGACAGATGAAGATGGAGAAATTATTTTGGAGGTTGATTCGACTGGTGCAATGGGACGACCTCAAAAACACTAAAGTGCGACTAAAAATAGTTGCAAATTATAAAAAAAGGAGGTATAATAAATGAGTAAAAAAGAAAAACTAATAAATAGATTAAAAACTAAACCAAAAGATTTTACATATAATGAAGCAAAGACTTTGCTAGAATCAGTAGGATTTGTTGAAAGTAATAAAGGTAAGACATCAGGTTCAAGAGTGGTATTTATAGAAAACAAAAGTGGACTAAAATTTGAATTACATAAGCCACATCCAGGAAATATATTAAAACCATATGTTATCATAGGTTTAATAAAAATATTAAATGAGTTAGGAGTGATTTAGATGAATAAAAATATAATGAAATATAAAGGATATTATGCAAAAATTGAATATAGTGATGAAGATGAATGTTTTTGTGGACAAATTGAAGGTTTAGAAAAAGATGTAATTTTATTTGAAGGTCAAACAGTAAAAGAATTGAAAAAAGATTTTAAAGATGCAATAGATCATTATTTAGAAACTTGCAAGGAGTATAATATGAAACCTGAAAAACAATGTAAGGGTTCATTAAATGTCAGATTAGGAGCAGAACTTCATAATGAAGTGAAACTAAAATCAGAAGAAAAAAATATATCAATTAATGAATTTATAAAACAAGCAGTTGCAAATTATCTAAAAACATGTTAATTGTATAATTCTAACAAATCTGTAAATACTAATAAAAAGTATTTATGGAGGGTTTGTTATGAATAAAATAATAACAGTTTTAATATGTGTAATTGTAATTTTAGGAGCAATGATAACTGCAGTTGTAATATCAAGGCCAAAAGATAATCAAGAACAATTAAATGTTGAAACGCAAGTTGCTGAAGAAAATATATTAGATGAATGTACAGACGAATATGAAGAGATGCAACAAAATGAGCTAGTAGAAACAAATGCAGAAGAAGTAAAGATATCTCCAAATTGTTCTTTTACTGTTAGAACATATTATAAAGGATGTGGACATATAACAAGTCAATATAATAATATACCAGAAGAATTAGTGAATAAGACTGAGGCGGAATTGAAAGAGATGTATCCAGAGTATATGGTAGAAACTTTTAAGAGTAATGAAGTTGTTGTATATGTTGAAAATGAAGGAGAATGTGGAGAACATTATCTAGTTAAAGACCTAGATGGCAAAGTTGTTATTTATGAAAGATTAAGTGATGGAACTGAAAGATTATTGGAAGAGACAAGTATTACAACTGATTATTTACCAGAAACAGATAAAATTCAAATGGAAAAGGGAATTGAAGTAAATCGGTAAGCAAGAATTAAATCAATTGATTGAGGATTATGAGTAAAATTTGAATTAATTAGTAAAATGTGATATAATAAAAGTAGCTTTATGCTGTACCCAATGGGAATAAATAAGTTCTCGGAGGGTATGCCTCCGAGTAGTACAAGGAGGTAAAAAATGGAACGGAAATTAATATTATTACTTAAGATTTTTGTAGGGCTATGTTTAATAGTTTCGGCAGCAGTATTTGTTATAGTTTCAGCAGATAAAGACACAGTTTTTGTCTTATTTGCAGGGCTCAATGGAGCAGGAGTTATTTGTTACTGTTTGGCTTTTAGAGAATTTAAATATGTAGAAACTCAGTGGAGAATACAGTCATATGTGAAAGTATGTCTAACAGCTTCTATAGTAATATTTGCTATTATCTCTATTTTCTTTAAAAATGTTACTTTACTGTTTTTAGCAATGTTGAATATAGGAGGTGTTATAAGTTATCAATATGTACTTGATGACTATGACAAATAAGAGTTCCATTCAAAAAAGATTTCGCTTTATTAAAGTGAAATCTTTTTTGAATATTTATTTCTTTTTTTCTTTCTTATCAACAGTAACTTCCTTTTGTAAATCCTGTTTATCAATAAACCCTTTTTGATAAACATCTCTAATATACATTATTAGAGAAAGAAGAGTAGAAATCAAAGCAAAAGTATATAAAGCAAAATCTAAATCTTGCCAAAATCCTCCTAAATTAAATTGCTTAGCAATCAAAGAAGAAACAATAGCAATATAGAACAACACAGTTGCTAATTTTCCATACCATTTACTATAAACCACAACATCTTTTCCATAAAGGAAAGAAGCTCCACAAATCATAATAAATTCTTTTAAAAGAACAATAACTAAAATCCAAATAGGAATAATGTTAGTAATTGCAAGTGAAGCAAGTGTTGTAATTTGTGTCAATTTATCAGCTAATGGATCCATCAATTTTCCAAAGTTAGAAATAAGATTATACTTTCTTGCGATAAATCCATCAGCAATATCTGTTAAACCTGATATTGTAAAAAATACAAAGGCTAAAAGATAATTGCCTGAAAAAATATAAAATACAATAAAAGGTATTAATAAAAATCTAATAATAGTTAATATATTTGGTACATTCTTAAACATATTCTACTCCTTATTTTACTTCGAATTTTAGCTTATCATTTGCAAAATCAACATTTACAGTTTGACCATCCAATAATTCACCTTTTAAAATCATTTCAGATAATTCATCTTCCAAATATCTTTGAATAGCACGTCTCAAAGGTCTTGCACCAAATTTAATATCAGTTCCTTTTTCTAATAAATAGTTTTTAGCTTTATCAGAAACTTCAATTTTGATATCTTTTTCTTTTAGAGCTTTAATAGTATTTTGTAACATTAAATCAACAATTTGTAATAATTGTTCTTTAGTTAATGGATCAAATGCTACGATTTCATCAACTCTATTTAAAAATTCAGGTCTAAAGACATCTTTTAGGCTATCTAATATTTTATTTTTATTTGCTGTTTGTCCACCAAATCCGATTGAATTGTTGTTTAGGTTAGAACCAGCATTTGATGTCATTATAATAATTGTATTTGAAAAACTAACAGAATTTCCTTGACTATCAGTTAATTTTCCATCATCTAAAACTTGTAATAAAATATTAAATACATCTGGATGTGCTTTTTCAATTTCATCTAAAAGGATGATTGAATAAGGTTTTCTTTTAACTTTATCAGTTAATTGACCAGCGTCATCATAGCCAACATATCCTGGAGGTGCACCTATTAATTTAGATGTAGAATGACTTTCCATATATTCAGACATATCTATTCTAATAATAGAATCTTCACTTCCAAACATTTCATAAGCTAAACTTTTGGCAAGTTCTGTTTTACCAACACCAGTTGGACCAACAAAAATGAATGATGGTGGTCTTTTTGTTGTTTGAAGTCCTGCACGATTTCTTCTAATTGCTCTTGCAACACTACTAACAGCTTCATCTTGACCGATAATTCTTTTATGTAGGTTAGTTTCTAAGTTTAATAATTTTTGTGTTTCAGCTTCTGTTATTTTCTTAACAGGGATTTTTGTCCAGCTTTCAATAACATTTGCTATATCTTGAACAGTTAGTTGTTTTAATTTCATTTTGCTATTTAATTTATCTATTTGTTCAATTAATTGACATTCACGAGTTTTAAGGTCAGCTGCTCTTTGATAATCTTCTGTTGAATCTGCTGCAACAACTTCTTCTTTTTCAGCTTGTACTTGAGATAATTCTTGTTTTAGCATTTCTAATTTGTATAATTCCTTATTTTCTAAGTTAATTCTAGAACATGCTTCATCTAAAATATCAATTGCTTTGTCTGGTAAAAATCTATCATGAATATATTTTTCAGACATTATAACAGCTTG
>CALXKC010000057.1 GCA_944388775.1 uncultured Clostridia bacterium
CATTTCTATCACCACAATGAGTTTACCATATATTAGCAAATATTACAATTCTGTAATAATCGATGAAATTTCCCTGAAAATTTGTTGGAATGCCTTGACATTTAAGGCATCTTATAATATAATATTCTAGCAATTATTAAATGATTAATTTTAGATTGAAACTTCTCCCCGGTGGTTTTAATTTTAAAACTAAATTCATTAAATAATTTGTATATAATATTTAAGAAATTTAATTTTAATAAGAAATAGGAGGGTACGTATTACCATGAATAATACTACATATAGTGCAAAAAAAGGTGAAGTTGAAAGCAAATGGTATATAATTGATGCAGCTAATAAACCATTAGGTAGAGTTGCAACAGAAGCTGCAAAATTATTAAGAGGAAAACACAAACCAACATATACACCTAATATTGATACAGGTGATCATGTTATAATTTTAAATTGTAAAGATGTTATTTTAACAGGAAACAAATTAAATCAAAAAATTTATAGACATCATTCAGGATACATTGGAGGAATGAAAGAAGTTCCAGCCAGAGTAATGCTTGAAAAAAATCCAGAAAAAGCAATGACTTTAGCTATCAAAGGAATGTTACCTCATAATTCTTTAGGTAGACAAATGGCTAAAAAGTTAAGAGTTTATGCTGGAGCAGAACATGAAAATCAAGCTCAAAAACCAGAAGTATGGGAGGTAAAATAGAATGGCAAAAAAAGATAATATTGTTTTTTATGGTACAGGTAGAAGAAAAAGCTCTATCGCTAGAGTTAGATTAGTTGAAGGTTCTGGAAAAATTACAATAAACAAAAAAGATATTGATGAATTCTTTGGACCAGAAACTCTAAAAGTTATCGTTAGACAACCTTTAACAGTTACTAATACAACAGCTAAATATGATGTAATTGCAAGTGTTAAAGGTGGAGGATTTACAGGTCAAGCTGGAGCAATCCGTCATGGTATTGCTAGAGCTTTAAATGAAGCAAATAGCGAATATAGACCAGCTCTTAAATCAAATGGATTCTTAACAAGAGATCCTCGTATGAAAGAAAGAAAGAAATATGGTCTTAAAAAAGCTAGAAAAGCTCCTCAATTCAGCAAGAGATAGAAAAAATTGGAACAAACAGTTCCAATTTTTTTGTTATACATTATGTATTCATATATCTATAATTTGTTTAATACCACTTATATCTTCAACCTTGTTGATACCAAAACATTTCTTTCCCATGTCTTTTATTGAAGCTCCACAATGATACAATTCTTTATTATCTATTACAATAAATCTATCATGAAATTTATTCGTCCTTGCTATTTTAAGAGTTGGATATTCTTTATTGAATTTTTGTATGTCCAAATTTGATACATTGCTTTTATTAGAAGTTAATATCACTACTTCTACATTCTTATTTTTCTTTACTAACATTTTCAAAATACTATCATCTATGTAATTATCAATTATAACAATTTTATTTTTTGCTCTTTTTATAATATCTATTATCAAACTATATGCATCATATATTTGTCCTTCGAAAAATATTTTTTGTTTAATATTATCTTCATTCTGCAATTGATTAAATATTTCATCAAATTTTTTATCATAGTCTAATAATTTATATTCTATATTTGTTAATCTTTCGAATACTTGTGCGTTTGAAGATATGAATTTTCTCATTTCAATAAAAGCTCTTATTATACTAATGCTAACTTGAATAGCAATATCATTTTTTAGTACTCCTGCAAGCATTGATATTCCCTGTTCAGTATAGACATATGGTAAATATTTTCTTGTGACTTTTCCATTATTAACTTTTTTATTTAAGGTTCCAAATTGGAACCTTAAATTTTCAAATTCATCATCAGTTAATTGAAAACAAAAATCTTCTGGAAACCTCTCAATATTTCTTTTCATTGCTTTATTTACATTTTTAGTTTCATAATGATATAACATAGCCACATCACTATCTAGCATTACTTGTTTACCTCTTATCGTATATATTAGGTTTCTTATTTCTTCACTAGATATTTCATTTTGTATTTGTAAAGACTTTATTTCATTTTCCATAATATTCACTTCCCTTTTAAACTATATATAGTTTAAAACATTTGTTTGTTTTTGTCAATAGTTTTCTAACTATTTTTTAATTATATATAAAATTTAATCATTTTCTCATACAATTTGAGGTTTCAAATTGAAACCTCTTCTTTATATATAAAATCTTAAAATTAAATAAACCACAAGAAATTTTAATTTCCTGTGGCTAATTTACTATGGCAAACTAATTTTTACAATTTTATCTTTCTTTTCTATTGCCTCCATTATTAAAATCTCTCCCACTTGTAATCCGCCTATAGCTGTTGACTTAGAAATAGTATGCCAATTTCCATCTCCGTCCATTACTTGGAGTGCCCACTGAAGAAAAGTACTTTTTATTCTAGTTTTTCTCGCTCCCCGTATTTTTAACAGACGATTTTTTGTTTCAATTTCTAAAACATAATCCATAGTGTTCCTCCTTATTAAATTTAATTACGAGAACTATTACTAAACTACATTTTTTATTATATATTTGTTTTAGAATTATGTCAATATGTTTTATATCATATTTTCTCAAACCTTTTATTCAGCACATTCCAATTAAGAATATTCCAAAAAGCAGCAATATAATCTGGTCTTTTAGTTTGATATTGTAAATAATAAGAATGTTCCCACATATCCAATACTAAAAGTGGCTTACACCCCCACAAAGTCAAATCCTGATGCTTTTCACATTGTAAAATCTCTAACTTATTCCACTTTGGAATCCATGCTAAAATACACCAACCGAGAAGCCTCAACCACTTTACTTGCTTCAGTAAATTGGTTTTTAAAAGCATCATAGCTTCCGAAATCTTTTATTATCTGTTCCATTAATTTAGCATTTGGTTCTGTTGGAACAGCTGGCCCCATATTTTCAAAAAATAACTCATGTAATATAGCACCGGAGCCAAAAAAGCTTAAATTTTTCTCTAAACATTTTATATTTGAAAAATCGTTTTGTTCTCTAGCTTTTTTTAATTCTTCTTGTGTTTTATTTGTGTTATCTACATACCCTTTGTATAGAATTTTATAATGTAACTCCAAAGTTTGGCTTGAATAATATGGCTCTAGAGCATTTAAAGGATATGGTAATTCAATCATCTTTAACATTTTTCATCTCTCCTTACAAAATTTTGTTTAAAACCTCCCCAAATAGTATATTCTATTTCAAGAAATTCTATACTAAATAATTCCCTACTACCTTTTTAGTATATTAGGTTAGGAAAGAATTAAATTTTAGCAAGGAAAATTACATTTAAAAGGCAAAGGCGCATACTTTTGTATGTAACTGCGTTTTAAATGTAATTTGACACAGATAAAATTGTAATTATTTTCTAACCCTACTCAACTAACTCAATTGCATCACTCTGATTTAATCCTTCCAAATTATAATACGTACTTGGAATATTTCCAACAATAACATTCTCAATCAAAAGCACCTGATTAGTAATTTGTCTTTCAATATTATCAAAAGGAGTCAAAATTGAAACATTACATTTAACATCTAAATACACTCTATGCAAAGTTTGATTAATCCCTTGTGCTGTAAATTCACTTCTCAAATCAGTTTCAACATTTCCTATTGTAGAAATCCTAATTTTAATACCCGGTCCTCTTCCTGCCAATAATTTAAAACCTGTAAAACTCCCAAGTGCTATCTCTATATCATCTCTTCCTTTGTTATCTAATTCAATTTGTATTTTATTTGCCACATCTGAAATTATTTCATTAATTGGTACAACATTTGATTTAATCATAGTTATATTTCCATTAGAATCTTTTTCAATTGTAAATAGTTCATCATAACTATGTTCTCTCATAACATTTGTTGCTTGTTCATTTGATACTATTGTTGCTATTGATTTTGCTTCGTTTTCGCATAGAGTATCAAATATCGGCAACACTGAATCTAAAATAATTTTTACAGTCAAAAAAGCTATTGTAAAAATTGTTAAAATCTTTATTACTTTTTTTGTCTTTTTATTTTTGAAACTACTTCTTGCTCGAAAAAAGATTTTAGGAACTCTTATCCTTGGTCTAGAATAAATTTTATACATAACTACTTACTGAACCTGTTTTTACATATTTAGGAATAAACAGTTTTTGCCCAGGTTGTATTAAATTTTCATCTTCTATTCCATTTGCTCTTACAATATCATCAACTGTACTTCCAAACTCTTTTGCTATATTCCACAATGTATCATCTTTTTTCACTATATACATTAAAATACTATAATCTTCTTCTTCTCTTTCACCATTAGTTTGTATTTCATTCATTACATTCATATTTGCAGTTTTATAAGTTTGTAAATCCATTTTTGCATCAATATTGCTTGTAACAAGATTTCCTTCTTGAATTATAAAGTCTTGATTTATTACTTCTATGTCTGTTTTAGTATTTACATTTTCTCCATCTTCTATCCCTTCCATTGTGTATTCAAAAGGAATTTTAGCCATTCTTGTATCTACTTGCATGTCATTTCCTGATATTAAAAATCTTAATTCCATTGAACCCTCATACATTATTTTATTACTAAATTTACTTTCGTTTTCGATTATTGGCACTACTTCTACATCTAGTATATTTCCATTATTCAATCCTTCAACTTCAACTTTTTCTCTAATTTGAATCATTCCAGAAGTATTCCTTTTTGCTACCATAGTTGTTATTTGTTTTTTGTTATATTCCAAATTTTCAGATGGACTATACAAATCTTGTATGAATGTAATTTGTCTTTCTTCATAGACAGATGCTGATATTTCTACTTCTATTTCTACATACATACTATGCTCTTCAATTGCATTTAGCTTTAATAACATATTTTTAATTTCATAATTCATGTCACAAATATTATTTTCATTTACATTTTGAATATCTATAAATCCAACGATTGGGATTTTTGTACTTACTGAATTAATACGATTATCTTCTGTTAGATACAAGATTTTGACTTGTGCTTCTGCTTTTGTTAATATCTTATTATAGCTAACTTTAACATCTTTATCACAGATATTTATATCTACTTTTAAGATTTCAGCTATGTTATCTACATTGTTTACTGAAATTGTATCTTTTGCATAAATTTTTGTTGAACCACTACCTACCAAAGAATTTACGTTTGCATCATCTCTTAACATTTGCATATCGCCTGAATTTTGAATATCACTAACTATTGAAATATCTTCTTTTAAATAAATGTTGTAACTTACTTCTAAAGTTGCTTTTATTCCTATTTTTCTTCCGTTTATCACTTTGCTTTCCATAGATTTTACTTTTGTTTCTAATTGACATTCCATTTCCTCATTTATACCTGGCACTTGTATTGACTCTGAAAAATCTAGGCTTGTAGAAAGTCCTCTTATTTTATCTTGTTCATTGTCTGCCATATACATTATATATGTATTTATATTTCCGTCAATTCTTATCTTTCCGTCTAGTATTTCTTTTTTATATACACATACAACCCCACTTGTACAAATTGTATTCAAAACATCAGGTTTAGAATCTGGTACAATCATATCCCCTTCTACCATTATTATTTCCTTTTTTGAAGTAATTAATTTGTTTATACATAAATTTTCATTTACTGTTTCAACAACCATTTTTTAACCTCCTTCTCTTTCTTTATAACCAATATATGGCTAAAAAATGTTGTTTATGACTAAATAGACAAAAAAATAAGATAGAAAATCTTTCAAGTTTTCCATCTCATTTCATCTAATCTTATTAATTAATAGCAATTTATGCCTGAACTGGAGTTGCATTAGAAGTACCTTCAACACGATTCTTCTTTTTATTATTAAATGTTGGTGGTATTAATGGGCTATATGAATTTCCATCAAATACATCCACTTCTACTGTTCTAGTTAATACATCTGTATAACTATAAGTAACATTTCTATTATTTTCTTCATATCTTACAACAAAAATATTAGGATATGCTTTTTCTAATGTTGCTTCTTTTTCAAAGGCTTTACTTCTTCCTAAAGAACCTTTTACTATTATCTTTTGCCCCACTTTCTCTAAGATGTCTGTTTTTAGATTTGCTATATCTGAACGACAAATCATTGTATCACCTTCTCTCATAAGATGTCTTAATTTTAGCATTATTAACAGAAATTGTCAAAAAATGTAGAATTTAACTAAATCGCTGTAACTCTTTATTTTTAAGCATTACAGCGATTCATTTTTAGTTTTTTACAGTTGTTTTACAATTATGTTACAATCATGTTAAGTTCGTTAATTTTTATTTTATAGGAAAGCATATCTTTTAATATTTTTTTCTTTTAAAACAATGTTAATCACCCTGTTAAAAACAATAATTGTAAAATCTTTATCTTTAAATCTTTATCATCTTACCATTTGCACCTACTCCACTAACACCATTTTTTCCATCTCTTAATTCTCCTGCTATATCATCTATTGTTACATATTTATATCTTTCTGTAAAAGCTACTGTTTCTGCAACTATTAAGGGGTCTAAAAAATCAATTAATATTCTTGCTGGAGATGATGCAAAATTAGCACCAGCTGACATGATTGCTTCATAATAGCTTTGACATGCTCCGTGCAAATATTACTAAATTTTTTCCTTCTTCTTTATCATATCTTCTTGCTTCTTTTACAGTTTCAACAAAATATCTTGAATTTCTATAATTGTATAAGTCATAAAATCCTGTTCCTTTTTTTATCATCCCATCATGTCCTGTAACTACTAATATATCTGGTTTATATACTTTTAGTAAAGAATATATAACTCGTGGTTGTCTATATTCTGGTATGTTTTTAACAATAACATTTAATCCCAATTTCTGATAATATTTAAATGACTTTTCGCTATATTTTTTATCCCCATCTATATGCAATATCTTTCCTGTTAATATTTTCTGAAATGTTCTATCTACTGGTGTTACTATATCTTTTAATTTTTTTCTCTTGTTATTATATTTTTTTATTTGCGATATTTTCCTGTTATTATACTCTGCTACCGCTTCTAGTCTTTTATTAAGTCTATCTTCAAAGTATGTCATTTCTTGCTTTATATATTTTTTATCTATCTTTTCTAAATCTTCTATATAGCTATCAGCTTCAATTCTTTCTATTAATCCTCTTAGAATTGCAATTTTTCCTCTAGGCGTATCTATTATGTTTTTTACAGAAAATAATATGTCTTTTCCGTATGATTTTCTTCCTACTATATCTCCTTTTTTTATTTTTTCCATTATTGTCTCATTCCTTTCACAAATATTTAATCTATTTTGGAATGTTTGTTTCTTCTTTCTTATCTGATGTTTTTTGAGCTATTATATTCTATGTCAAATTTTGTCGTTTTGTGAAAAGGTTTTAAATTTTAAATAAAATATCTTTAAGCAAAAAAATAAACCTTAATATCAAAGGTTTATTTTTCTATTTTAAATGGCTATATTTTAACTTGGTTGCCATCCCCCCTCTTATATGTCTTTCTGCTTTGTTTTCATCTAATATTACTCTTACCTCTCTTGCTAGACTTGGATTTATTTTCTTTAGTCTTTCTGATACATCTTTATGTACCGATGTTACTTTTCGTAACGGTAGAACTATTTTTAGAAGTATTAATATCTTCAAAATTAGTTATCA
>CALXKC010000058.1 GCA_944388775.1 uncultured Clostridia bacterium
CCTTTTTATATTATCAATGTACAAAAAAATTAAAATTTTTTCAAAAATTATCTTGACATTTTACCAGATGTCTTTTATCTACTCTTATCTATTTTACTAGGGTTTATGCATTTTGTCAAGGATTTTGGTTTAGTTTCCATAAACTCAGTTGTTGTGCAATGTTATATTTTTACATTATCTATAATGCAAAAAAGTAGTAAATTAGCATTATTTAAGCTATTTACTACTTTTAATTTTTATTTTTTAATGTTTTTATCTAGGTCCGTCCCTAAATCCCTGTTTTTAGGGATTTTTAGGACCGTCCCCTAATCCCTCTTGTTCTGATTTTTCTGTGCTTATATGGATATTTTGATATTTTGCCATACCTGTACCTGCAGGAATTAGTTTTCCTATGATAACATTTTCTTTTAGTCCAACTAAGTCATCAACTTTTCCTTTAACTGCTGCATCTGTTAGAACTCTTGTTGTTTCTTGGAATGATGCTGCTGATAAGAAGCTGTCTGTTGCAAGTGATGCTTTTGTGATTCCTAGTAATACACGTTTTCCTGTTGCAGGACGTTTTCCTTCTGCTATTGCTTCATTGTTTTTGTCTTCAAATTCATACATATCTATTAATGAACCTGGGAACATATCTGTATCTCCATTATCTTCAACTCTAACTTTCTTAAGCATTTGTCTACCAATAACTTCGATGTGTTTGTCATTGATATCAACACCTTGGTTTCTATATACTTTTTGTACTTCTGAAATTAGGTATTCATATACTCCTTCTGGTCCTTTGATTGCTAAGATTTCGCTTGGGTTTATTGAACCTTCAATTAATGGCTGTCCAGCTTCTACCATGTCTCCATCTTTTACTTTCATCTTAGATCCAAATGGTATTGTGTATGATTTTGAATTGTCTTTACTTGTAACTATTACTTCTTTTTTCTTCTTAGTTTCTTTAATTTTTACTTTACCATCAATTTCTGTGATTATAGCTAATCCCTTTGGTTTTCTAGCTTCGAATAGCTCTTCAACCCTTGGAAGACCTTGTGTGATATCTGCTACGCCTGCAACACCACCAGAGTGGATAGTTCTCATTGTTAGCTGTGTACCAGGCTCTCCAATTGATTGTGCAGCAATTATTCCTATTGCTTCTCCTATTGATACTAAGTCTCTTCTTGCTAATCCCATTCCATAACATTTTTGACATACACCATGTTTTGAATGACATCCAAGTACAGAACGTACTTTTAGTTTTTCTATTCCAGCTGCTACTATTTCTTCTGCTATTTTTTCTGTAATCATTGTATTTGTGTCAACTATTAATTCTTTAGTTTCTGGATTGTATACATCTTCAACAACGTATCTTCCAACTAATCTTTCTTCCATTTTTTCGATTATTTGTTGTCCGTCTTTAATGTCATATACTATAATTCCTTCATCTGTTCCACAATCATGTTCTCTAACTATGATATCTTGTGAAACGTCAACTAATCTTCTTGTTAAGTATCCAGAGTCTGCTGTTCTTAAGGCTGTGTCTGAAAGTCCTTTTCTAGCACCATGTGCTGAAATGAAGTACTCTAATGCGTCTAATCCTTCTGCAAATGATGATTTGATTGGAATTTCTACTGCTTTACCTGTTGTACTTGCCATAAGTCCACGCATACCTGCGATTTGTCTTAACTGGCTCATATTTCCTCTGGCTCCTGATTTAACCATCATATATATTGGGTTTAGGTCATCAAAGTTTTCTTCCATTGCATTACTTACTTTATTTGTTGTGTCTTCCCAAACATTGATTACTGCATTATATCTTTCATCATTAGTAATAAGTCCTCTTGCATATTGTTTTCTAATATGCTCAACTTTTTCGTCTGCTTCTTTTAGTAATTCTTTTTTAGCATCTGGTACTTTAACATCATCCATTGAGAATGTTATACCTGCTAATGTTGAATATTTAAATCCTAGTTCTTTGATATAATCTATTACTTCTGCAGATTCTGTAAGTCCATGTGTTCTTATTACTCTTTCAATTATTTGTCCCATTGATTTTTTCATAACTGGGAAATCTATTTCATATTGGAATGGATCTTTTTCTCTATCTATGAATCCTAAATCTTGTGGTATTCCTTGATTGAATATGATTCTTCCAACACTTGTTTCTATTTTCTTTGTTTTTATTTCTCCATCTATTTCTTTTGAAACTCTAACAAAGATTTTTGCATGTATTCCTACATCATTATTTGCAAATGCCATTAATGCTTCTTCTGGATCTTTGAAGTATTTTCCTTCACCTTTTTCTCCATCTAATGTCATTGTTAAATAATAACTTCCTAAAATCATGTCTAGTCTAGGTGTTGCAACTGGTTTACCATCTTGTGGTTTAAGTAAGTTATTTGTTGATAACATTAAATATCTTGATTCTGCTTGTGCTTCTGGTGATAATGGTAAATGTACAGCCATTTGGTCACCGTCGAAGTCGGCGTTGAATGCTTCACAAACTAATGGGTGAAGTTTGATTGCTCTACCTTCAACTAATACTGGTTCGAAACTTTGAATACCTAGTCTGTGTAGTGTAGGAGCACGGTTTAACATTACTGGATGGTCTTTTATAACATCTTCTAATATTCCCCATACTTCTGGTCTTAATCTTTCTACCATTCTTTTAGCATTTTTTATATTTTGAGCAATTCCTCTTCCTACTAATTCTCTCATTACAAATGGTTTGAATAATTCAACTGCCATTTCTTTTGGAAGTCCACATTGATATATTTTTAGTTCAGGTCCTACTACGATAACTGAACGTCCAGAATAGTCAACACGTTTTCCAAGTAAGTTTTGACGGAAACGTCCTTGTTTTCCTTTTAATAAATCTGATAAAGATTTTAAAGGTCTGTTTCCTGCTCCTGTTACTGGTCTTCCTCTTCTTCCATTGTCTATTAGGGCATCTACTGATTCTTGTAACATACGTTTTTCGTTTCTTACAATTATTTCTGGTGCTCCTAATTCTAATAATCTTTTTAATCTGTTATTTCTGTTTATAACTCTTCTATACAAGTCATTTAAGTCTGATGTTGCAAATCTACCACCATCTAATTGTACCATTGGTCTTAATTCTGGTGGAATAACTGGTACAACTTGCATAATCATCCATTCAGGTCTATTTCCTGAAATTCTAAATGCTTCTACTGTATCTAATCTTTTTACAAGTTTACTCTTTTTTTGTTCACTTGCTGTTTCTAATTCTTTTCTAATTTCAGCAGATAATTTGTCTAAGTCTATTTCTTGTAATAATTCTCTTAGAGCTTCTGCTCCCATTTTTGCTTTAAATGAACCTTTACCATATTGTTCTTCAACTTCATGATATTCTTTTTCATTTAAAACTTGGCATTTTTCAAGGTTTGTTGAACCTTTGTCTATAACAACATAAGAAGCAAAATATATAATTCTCTCTAAGTTTCTTGGTGAAATATCAAGCATTAAGGCAATTCTGCTTGGTATACCTTTAAAATACCAAATATGTGCTACTGGTGCTGCAAGTTCAATGTGTCCCATTCTTTCACGTCTTACTTTTGATTTTGTTACTTCAACACCACATCTGTCACATACTATACCTTTATATCTTACTCTCTTATATTTACCACAGTGACATTCCCAGTCTTTTGTTGGTCCAAATATTCTTTCACAGAACAAACCATCTTTTTCTGGTTTTAGTGTTCTATAATTTATAGTCTCTGGTTTTTTAACTTCACCTTTTGACCACTCTCTTACTTTTTCATCTGATGCGATACCTATTTTTAACTTATTAAAAATATCTAATTCGTCCACTATCTAATTTCTCCCTTCTTTTGGTCAGTTTGGGGACAGGTTCCGACTGACCATTTTTGGTTAGTTTGGGGACGGCACTTTTTTATTTTTTCTCTTTTACTGCCTTTTCCCCGTAGCCCTTTAGGCCTGTGTTAAGGGTAATTTCAAAACAGGTTAAGAGGGCTAGCCACCGCTCTTGCAATTCCCTCAGGTCGCCTCTTTCCTTTTTGAAATTTATTTAGTTAAATTTCTGTATAACAATTAATTTTTATCTAATTGTTTTTTTACAAACTCTTTTATAACCGGTATATCTTCGACTGCTGTATAGAAAATTTTATTCAAATCCATTTTTCCATAACCATGTGCAAATCTATTTCTCATACCTCTAATTGCATTCCAGTTTATTTCATTTTTTGTTTCTTCTAAGTATTCATCTGTTAAATGATTTGCTAACTCACCAATTTGGAATATTTTCATAGAAAGAGAATCTTTATAATCATTATCTTTTTTGAAATCTTCTATGCTATTTCCAAAACGCTTTATTGTTTTTTCAATTTCATTACAGTATCTAAGCATATGTTTTAATATACTAATATCTCTATTATCCATATATTTTCACTCTTTCTTTTTTTATAGTATTATAGAAGTCTTTATCTACATCATCCATTTCATCATCATCAAAACATTCTTCTTCAATCAAATCCACTTCTTTTTGTAGAACTCGTTTTAATGCTTCTAAAATAGCTCCTATTATTAATAGACTTCTTATATTCTTTGCTACTATAATAATGTCAATATCGCTATTTTCATTATAATCTCCTCTTGCATAAGAGCCAAAGACATATGCTTTTTCCACTCCATATTCCTCAAAAACTGGTTTTGTTAACTTTTGAATTTGAATTATAGCCTCATTATTTTTTTGATTAACTTTATTCATAAGACCTTCTCCTTCAAATTAAATTTTCTTCCTCTTGACAACGCAAAAGATGCTGCTTTTTATCACTTCGCTATTTCGTAAAACGGAATAAATTAGGTATATTACTAGGCAATTCAGGAAAGAAAACCGGAGGCGTACTAATTGTACGTTGAGGATTTTCTTGCCTGAATTAACGACGTAAGATGCCTGATTTAGTTCGTTTTACTCTATGATATCATTCTCATCATCAAGATTATCATTAGCTAAATCATTACCATAAAGCAACTCATCATCCTCATCGCCTATCTCTTCAAACAAATCATCACTATCATCATCCAAAGAATTATCCTCATCATCTTCTAGCAAAATATCATCAGAAGTCTCTTCTCCGTATCCATCTAAATCTCCGTCATCAATAGCTTCTTCCTCAGTCAAAACTGGTTTCTCTTTTTCTGGATCATATTCAATACCTTCATCAATATTTTCTTTTAACTCTAGTTCTTGATTATCTTCAGAATATAGACGTACATCTAATCCTAATGATTGAAGTTCTTTTACTAAAACTTTGAAACTTTCTGGAACTCCTGGTTCTGGTACATTTTCACCTTTAACAATAGCTTCATAAGTTTTAACTCTTCCTACAACGTCGTCAGATTTTACAGTTAGCATTTCTTGTAGTGTATATGCTGCACCATAAGCTTCTAATGCCCAAACTTCCATCTCTCCAAAACGTTGTCCACCAAATTGTGCTTTACCTCCAAGTGGTTGTTGAGTAACTAATGAGTATGGTCCTGTTGAACGAGCATGGATTTTATCATCTACTAAGTGATGTAGTTTCAACATGTACATTACTCCAACTGTTATTGGACTTGCAAATGGTTCTCCTGTTCTACCATCATATAGTGTTGTTTTTCCGTCTTCGCTCATTCCTGCTTGTGCTAATAATTCTCTAACGTCTTTTTCTGTTGCACCATCAAATACTGGTGTTGATACATGCCATCCTAATGCTTTTGCAGCTCCTCCTAAGTGAACTTCTAAAACTTGACCTAAGTTCATACGAGATGGAACTCCAAGTGGGTTTAATAGGATGTCTATTGGTGTACCATCTGGCATAAATGGCATATCTTCTTCTGGTAATACTCTTGAGATAACACCTTTGTTACCATGACGTCCTGCCATTTTATCTCCAACTGAGATTTTTCTTTTTGTTGCAATATAACATCTAATTATTTGATTTACTCCAGGTCCTAATTCATCTGAATTGTCTCTTGTGAAGATTTTAACATCTACGATTGTTCCTGCTTCTCCGTGTGGTACTCTAAGTGAAGTGTCTCTTACTTCTCTTGCTTTTTCACCAAAGATAGCTCTTAACAATCTTTCTTCAGCTGTTAGTTCTGTTTCTCCTTTTGGAGTAACTTTACCAACTAAGATATCTCCTGGTCTAACTTCTGCACCAATTCTTATAATTCCGTTTTCATCTAGGTCTTTTAATGAGTCATCTCCAACATTTGGGATATCTCTTGTGATTTCTTCTGCTCCTAGTTTTGTATCACGACATTCACAGTCATATTCTTCAATATGAATTGATGTAAATACATCTTCTTTAACTAGTCTTTCATTTAATAATATAGCGTCCTCGTAGTTGTATCCTTCCCATGTTGAGAAAGCTACCAATACGTTTTTACCAAGTGCCATTTCTCCGTTTTTTGTTGATGGACCATCTGCTATTGCGTCACCTTTTTTAACTATTTCACCTTTTTTAACTATTGGTTTTTGGTTTATACATGTTCCACCATTTGTTCTTTTGAACTTACGAAGTTTATGTACAACTGTTTTTCCATTGTTATATTTAACAGTGATTGCGTCTCCTGTTACTTTTTCAATTACTCCATCATCTTCTGCTAATACTAAGATTCCAGAGTCCTTTGCTGCTCTGTATTCAATTCCTGTTCCAACTATTGGGCTTTCAGTAATCATTAAAGGTACTGCTTGACGTTGCATGTTTGCACCCATCAATGCTCTTTTTGCGTCGTCATGCTCTAAGAATGGAATCATTGCTGCTGCAATAGAAACTAATTGTTTTGGTGATACGTCAACATATTGAACTTTGTCGCTATCAACTTCTATTACTTCGTTTTTGAAACGAACTCTAATTCTTTTATTTACAAATTTTCCATCTTTGTCAACTGGCTCTGCTGCTTGAGCTATTATATAGTTATCTTCTACATCTGCACTCATATATTCAACTATGTCTGTTAATTTATGTGTTTCTGGATCTACTTTTCTATATGGTGTTTCTATAAATCCATATTCATTTATTTGTGCAAATGATGAAAGTGCTGATATAAGTCCAATGTTTGGTCCTTCTGGTGATTC
>CALXKC010000059.1 GCA_944388775.1 uncultured Clostridia bacterium
TTTTTAGCATATTACATACATGGGGACAAAATTTAATGTATCATCCACATATACATTGTGTAGTAACAGGAGGAGGATTAACAGAACTGGGAAAATGGGTAGAAAAAGAAGAAGATTTTTTCATACCTGTAAAAGTAATGTCAAGAAAATTCAGAGGAAAGTTTTTAAAATATATGAAAGAAACAAAATTTGATTTTTACGGAAAAAATAAAGAGCTAGAAAATCCAGCAATATATAATGAGCTAATAAATCAAATGTATAATAAAGAATGGGTAGTGTATTGTAAAGAGCCATTTCAAAATGCGAATAGTGTAATTCAATATTTAGGGAGATATACACATAGAGTAGCAATATCAAATGAAAGAATAGTAAAAGTAGAAGATAACAAGGTAACATTTAAATGGAGAGATTACAAGGATAATAACAAAATGAAAGAAATGACAATAACAATAGAAGAGTTTATACGAAGATTTTTAATACATATATTACCGCCAAGATTTATGAAAATAAGATATTATGGAATATTAGGAAACAGAAATAAAAAGAAAAAGTTATTAAAATGTAAAATATTAACAAGAACAAAAATATACAAAAAGAAAGAGTTTCCCACTCTAGAATTACTAAAGAAAGTTTTAGGAAAGGACTTTAACCTATGTCCGCAATGCAAAAAAGGTCATATGTTAATGCCAAACACCACCTGAAACTAAACAATTGAATATACCGTCAAAAGCCCGTTCATTCTGGGGAGGGGAAAACTATATCTAATTGTACAATGAAATTAAGAAAAATACAAGAAAAAAAGAAATAAAATTAAAGAAAGAGGCAAAATTCAGATGAGAAGAAAAAATAGAAAACCCATAGCAAGTATTGAAAATTTACCGCAATTTACTACGATGAATGTTATAGAGGGTCAGGCTGGTCTAGTAAAGTATTCCAGTCTGATTTTCTACAGCCTAACCCTCGATAACATACTAAACATCATTGTACTTTTAATATTAGCAGCAGTATCAATTGCCACATTGACTGGGGAGAATGGAATACTAACAAGAGCAAATGATGCAAAAGAGCAAACAGAGATAGCATCAGTAAAAGAACAGGCACAATTAGATATAGCAAATTGGATGGCAGAGAGATTAAAAAATAATGAAAATACGACATTAGATGATTCAACTATAAAAAGTATAATAGAAACTGCAAATGCAAGTAATAGCAATAAATATTATAAAGAATTACAAAGTGATAAAATAATAACACCAAGCGGATATGAAATATTGTATTCAGAATTGTATACAAATGGTAGTGGAGGAAATGGTGGAGGAACAGAGACAGGAAGCTTGCCTTCAACAGCTGAAACATCACCATTTTTGCCAGATGGAGCAACTCCAACAAATACTGATTGGAATACAGGAATAACGATAAAAGATAGTAATAATAATGAATGGACATGGATAGTAGTACCAAAAAGTGTGACAGCAAGTGCAACAGATGACGACCAAATACGAGATGCATTAATAAGTTATGCAACAGATTATAGAGAAAGTTATTCAGACACTTGGTATAGTGGTTGTGGATTAGGAGAACAAGAATATCCTGAAAAATATAGTGAAATGTTGCAAAGTATAAAAGCAAATGGAGGATTTTATATAGGAAAATATGAAGTTGGTTCATTTGATAATCCAGTAACTTCAAGCGACAATACAAGACAAGCCGTAATTCAACAAGGAGCATATCCATATAACTATGTAACATGTAGTCAAGCAGAGGATTTAGCAGAAGGATTAGCTACAGGAGGAAAGACAAGTACATTGATGTTTGGAATACAATGGGATTTGGTGTTAAAATATTTAGAAGTAAATGGGGATTGGGACACAACAACAAATGATGCATCATATTATTTAAAAACTAATTCAGGTTCATGGGGAAATTATAGAGATGTAGATTTTCCAGTAGCAGAAGGAAATAAATATGCAATTTATAGTAATTATACTTTAGGAGAATGGGCTGATGTACTAGCAAATTATACTAAGCCTTCATATAGTTCAAGTGGAAAAGGAGTATTATTATCAACAGGAGCAACAGAAAGAAATAGCAAAATGAATATATATGATTTAGCAGGAAATGTAGTTGAATGGACTTTAGAAAAAAGCACTGTTACCGACGGTCCGTGTGTCAACAGAGGAGGCTTTTACGGCAATTCAGGTTCTAGCTATCCAGCTTCTATTCGCAGCGACGGTAGCACTTCCGTCAGCTACCGCGATATTGGTTTTCGTCCAGCTTTATATTAGGTCTTGCTGAATGCTATAACCGTGTATTTGAAATAGTTAGAAAAGGTATTTTAAAGCAGGTAATTGAATAAGCAATCATGGCGGTTGTTAATCGCCATGATGGAAATTTTTCTAAGCTGAGCAAAAGCGAAGACTTTGCCTAGATTAGAAAAATTTCCACTACGTGGCGTTTTTTGTGCTTGTCAAAGCACAAAAAATGACACGAAAATTTTATAGAAAAGTGGTGATAAAATGGGATTCTACCAAATGATGCAATTATTGCAAAAAAAAGAAAATGGAAAAATAGTTATGTGTAACCTAGGCAATTTTTATTTAGCAATAGGTAAAGATGCAACATTACTACATAATTTATTAGGGTTAAAAGTAAGTTGTATAAAACCAGAAGTATGCAAAGTAGGTTTTCCTATATGTGCATTAGAAAAATATACGGAATTATTAGCACAAAAAAGATATAGTTTCATAGTATATGATTTTGACCAGAAAAAAGAAGAACTAAAAATACTAGAATCTTATGAGGGGAAAAATAAGAATAAATTAACAACTCAAAATATAAACTGCTATATCTGTTCCAAAAGTACACAAAAATACAAAAAGGCTGATAAATACATATTAGCCTTGGCAAAGCTATATGAAGAAGAATTAGAAAATGATAGTAGTGATAATAATATAATTGAAGAAGTAGATGAAAATAAAAGTGAAAAAGAAAAAATAGAAGAAAGAAAAAGGAAAAGAAAAATATGGTTTCAAAACAAGAACAAGAAAACAAATTAGCATTAATACCAAAATCAGAAAAATATATAGAATACATGTTAGATGTAATGATAAAACTACCAAGAACAGAAAAATTTAGTATAGGAACAGAATACAAACAAAGCATGTATAAAATAATAAATAAAGTAATGCTATTAAATAAAATAAAGATTTTAAATCAAAAAGATGAATATGAATATAAAAAAGAAATAATAAAAATTTTAAATGAAATAGATGCAGAATTAAATACACAGAGAATATATTTACGAATAATGAAGAAATACAGATGGATAGATGAAAAGAAATTCAAAGTGTCAATGGAATTAATATATGAAATAGGGAAAATATTGGGAGGATTAATAAAATATTATGCCAAAAACAATAAGAAATAAATATTATGAATATTTAACATATGAAAAATTGCTAGAAGCACATAAAAAATCAAGAAAAGGCAAAGGATATAGAAAAGAAATAATTTTATTCAATTTAAAACAAGAAGAATATATAATGTGGCTATTAGAAAAATTGCAAACAAAGACATATAAACATGGAGGATATAGTGTATTTTATGTAACAGAACCTAAATTAAGAAAAATAGAAAAATCAAGATATATAGATAGAATATTACATAGATGGTTAGTAGATAATTTCTTAGAACCAGCATTTGTACCACAATTTGTAAATACATCATATGCTTGTTTAAGGAGTAGAGGAATGCATAAAGCATGTTTAGATGTACAAAAAGCAATTAGACATTGCAAAATAATATGGGGAGAATACTATATTTTAAAAATGGATGTAGCCAAATATTTTGATAATATAAATAAAGAAATATTATTTAATATTATAAAGAGAAAAATAAAAGACAAAAATTTATTATGGCTAATAAATGAAATACTATATGCTCAAAAAAGAGAAAAAGGACTAGAAATAGGGTAAGCGGTCAACAAAAAGACGTATTGAAACCTCAAACTTATTCCTATATAATTGGACTAGAGTTTGAGGTTGTTCA
>CALXKC010000060.1 GCA_944388775.1 uncultured Clostridia bacterium
ACTAAGTCTTTAGCTTCTTTTAATCCTAATCCTGTAGCATCTCTAACTACTTTGATTACTTTTATTTTTTGATCTCCAGCTTCTGTTAATACTACATCAAATGATGATTTTTCTTCAGCTGCTTCTCCTGCTGCAGCTCCTGCTGCTGGTGCAGCTGCTGCTACTGCAGATACTCCATATTTTTCTTCTATAGCTTTTACTAAATCAGCTAATTCAACTACTGTTAAAGCGTCGATTTCTTCTAATAATTTTTCTATTTTTTCCATTTTAAAATCCTCCTAATTTTTATTTTTAGTGTTTTTGTACACTATTTCTAGTGATTTAAGTTCACCACTCTATTTTCTTTATTTCAAATTATTCAGCTGGTGTTGCTTCAGCTTCTGTTTTTGCTTCTTCTGCTGGTGCTGTTTCTTCAGCAGCTACTGCTACTGTAACTTTTTCACCTGCTTCTTCTTTTTGTTTTCTTACCTCATTAAGTGCAACTGCAACTTTTGAAATATTTCCAAGTAATGCTCCAGCAAGCATAGATAGTAATGTTTCTCTTGATGGTAATTTTGCAAGTGTAATGATTTCTTCTGTTGTCATTACTTTTCCATCAATTACTCCACCCTTTATTTGATAGAATTCATTATCTTTGCTATATTTGTATATTACTTTTGAAGGTTCTAGATAATCTTCTTTAGCTATTACAACTGCTGTTGGTCCTTCTAATTTATCATCTAATCCTTCAATACCGCATTCTGCTAAAGCTCTTCTTGTAATATTATTTTTTATGATTGTGTATTTTGCATTTGCGTTTCTTAAGTTTCTTCTTAATTCAGTATCATCAGCTACGTTAATTCCTCTATAGTCTGTTAAAAGGATTAATTTTGCTTCTTTCATTTCTTCTGCTAGTTTGCTTACTTCTTCTTTCTTTTGGTTTAGTATTTTTTCACTTGCCATTTGAATTTTCACCTCCCAGTATTTAAGGTTTTTTTACCTTTTGCAATTATATTTAGTAAATTTAAAAACACTCTTATAGTCTTTCCGAGGCTATAAGAGTGTTTTATAGAATTTCTATTTTATAATTTATTATAATAAATTTGTTTTATTCTATAATAACTCTTCTCTTTACCTCGGTAGGACTTACTTTTGCCTACTGTCTTTGGCAATTAGTTTTGGTCAATAAATAGGCTTGGTCCCATTGTTGTAGCTATTGCTACACTTTTGATATATTGACCTTTAGCTGCTGCTGGTTTTGCTTTTATAATAGCATTGATTATTGTTTCATAGTTTTCTAATAATTTATCTGCTCCAAATGAAACTTTTCCAAATCCTAAGTGAATAATGTTTGTTTTATCTAAACGATATTCAACTTTTCCTGATTTAATTTCATTTATTGCTTTTGTTACGTCCATTGTAACTGTTCCTGATTTAGGGTTTGGCATTAATCCTTTTGGTCCTAATACTTTACCTAATCTTCCTACAACACCCATCATATCTGGTGTTGCAACTACTACATCATAATCAAACCAGTTTTCATTTTGAATTTTTGGAATTAATTCTTCTGCTCCAACAAAGTCTGCTCCAGCTTTTTCAGCTTCTTCAGCTTTTGGTCCTTTAGCAAATACTAATACTTTTTGAGTTTTACCTGTACCATTTGGAAGTACTACTGTACCTCTTACTTGTTGGTCAGCATGTTTAGAATCTACTCCTAATTTTACATGTAATTCAACTGTTTCGTCGAATTTTGTTTTTGGCATTTTTTCGATTGTTTCTAATGCTTCTTTAATTCCATATTTTTTTGTTTTGTCTACTAATTTTACGCTTTCTGCGTATCTTTTTGACATTTTCATTTTATTTTACCTCCTTTGGTTTTAACGAGCTTTAAACTTAACTCTCCCAATTTAATTTTATTTTTTTAAATTTTTATTAGATTGCTGCTTTTTATTCATCTTCTTACTTTTAGAATTAATCAATAACTACTACACCCATAGACCTTGCAGTTCCTTCAACCATGCTCATTGCTGTTTCTATTGTTGCAGCATTTAAGTCTGGCATTTTTTGTTCAGCAATTTCTTTTACTTGTGCTTTTGTTATTTTAGCAACTTTATCTCTGTTTGGTACTCCAGATCCTTTTTGAATTTTTATTGCTTTTTTGATTAATACTGCTACTGGTGGTACTTTTGTTATAAATGTGAATGATTTGTCTTTGTATACTGTTATTACTACTGGTATAATCATTCCTGGTTGGTTTGCTGTTCTATCATTGAATTCTTTTACGAATTGCATGATGTTTACACCACTTGATCCTAATGCTGGTCCTACTGGTGGAGCTGGTGATGCTTTTCCTGCTTCTATTTGTAATTTAATTATATTTGATATTTCTTTTTCTGCCATTTTATATGGCACCTCCTTATTTAATTTTTTGAACTTGTGAAAATTCTAGTTCTACTGGTGTTTCTCTACCAAACATTGAAACTAGAACTTTTACTTTGTGCTTTTCTGTATTAATTTCTTGTACAGTTCCTACAAAACCTTCAAAAGGTCCATTCATAACTTGTACTTGTTCATTTACTTCATAATCTACATTAACTGGTATATCTTCAAATCCCATATTTCTGATTTCATCATCAGTTAATGGTATTGGGTCAGTTCCTGAACCTACAAATCCTGTAACTCCTCTAGTATTTCTCACTATATACCATGTTTGTTCAGTTACAATCATTTTTATTAATACATAACCTGGAAAAACTTTTTTTAGATTAGTTTTTCTTTTTCCATCTTTAATTTCAATTTGTTCTTCCATTGGAACTATTATATCGAAAAAGTAATCTTCTAATTCTCTGTTCTTTATTGTTTTTTCTAGGTCTGCTTTTACTTTATTCTCATATCCTGAATATGTATGTACTACATACCATCTTGGATTATTGTCATAATCTTTTTGAGACATTTAATAAGCCTCCTTTTCTATTGATTTGATAGCTGATTATTTAATTATTTATTCTGCTTCATTAGTAGTTGTATCTGTATTTTCTGTATTTGTTTCTTCAGATGTTGTATTGTCTTCTGCAGTTGTATTATCATCTGTTGTTGTGTTGTCCGTTGTTTCATTAGAAGTAGAGTTTTCTGTAGTTTCATTAGTTGTGATTACTTCTCTAATTTTGTCTATTCCCTTTTCATCTAATGTTCTAAATACTAAGTCTAATACAAATACGATTACTGCTGTGATTAGTACTATTGTTATAACTGCAACAGTATTGTTTAATAATTGTTTTGGTGTTGGCCAAACTACTTTTTTTAATTCAGCTTTAAAATCTTTAAAAAAGCTTTTTTTGTTTTTGCTGTTTTCTTGTTTTTGTACTTTATTATTTGTCTTGTTTACTTTACTTGTTTTTTTAGCCATTTTATATCCTCCTTAAAATAGCTTAACTATTTTGTTTCTTTGTGTGTTGTACGTTTTTTACAGAATTTACAATACTTAACTATTTCTAATCTATCTGTATTATTTCTCTTGTTTTTTGATGTCATGTAATTTCTTCTTTTACATTCTGTACATTCTAATGTTATATTTTCTCTTGGTCCTTTTGCTGCCATAATAACACCTCCGTATTTACCTATACTTTACTTTTTAAAACGATGTGAGCATATGTACGTAATTACATATGCTAGAATATTTTACCACTTTTCTTGTCCCATGTCAATGGATTTTGCTAAATTTCTACCGTTTTTTGTAACAAAATTTTCACAATCTATTAAAATATTGTTTCATTTTCATTTATTAATATATCTTT
>CALXKC010000061.1 GCA_944388775.1 uncultured Clostridia bacterium
TTTCAAAAGGAAACAAATACTTTTATAGATCCAGAAAAACAAATTAAACACGAAGAAAGAGAAAAAGAGTGGGATTTGGAAAGATAAAAAGAAAAAAATTTTATTGTAGAAGTTGAAAATGAAATTATAAAAAAAGCAACAATCGAGGAAATGAATTATGAGATAAAAGAGGATGAATTATATATAATAAGCAGAATAAATTTAGACTTTGCAGTAATAAATTTAAATATTGTAAGAAATTTTAATGTAAATAGTGGAAAGATAGTAATTTTTTTAGAAGATAAAAAAGAGACGAAAATCAAAATTTCAGTCATATAATTAGCTTGATATTTTAGTTTTGATATAGTAAAATATAATAAATGTTAGAAGTAAAGAATGGAAGTGGTTATTAATGAAAAAATTACCATATGGAATAAGTAATTATGAGGAATTAGTAGAAGATGGATATTACTATGTAGATAAAACAAGGTATATTGAAAAATTAGAAAATTTAGCAGAAAAAAGAATAATGTTTTTACGTCCAAGAAAATTTGGAAAAACACTATTTACAAGTGTATTAGAAAATTACTATGACATAAAAAAGGTTGATAAATTTGAAAAGTTATATGGAAACACATATATAGGAAAAAATCCAACAAAGCTAAAAAATACTTATCATATATTAAGATTTAACTTTTCAGGAATAGATACAACAAATGCAGAAACAACAATTAATGGATTTAAAGAAAAAGTTTCAATTGCAATAGAAGGTTTTGTTGCTAAATATGGATTAGACTTCTATGTTAATCCAGAATTGACAGCAGAAGGTCTATTAAGTAGCCTTATAGAAGCATTTAAAACGCAGAAATCAGAAGAAAAAATATACGTAATAATAGATGAATATGACCATTTTGCAAATGAATTATTAGGCTTTAATACAAATCAATTTAAAAATTTAGTATCAAAAAATGGAAAAGTAAGAAAATGGTATGAAATCCTAAAAGAAGGAACAGAAAGTGTGATGGATAGAATATTCATAACAGGAGTAGCACCAATAACATTAGATAGCTTAACCTCAGGATTTAATATAGGGTTAGATATAACACAAGATAGAGACTTTAATGAAATGATAGGATTTACAGAAGAAGAGTTAAAAGGAATAATGGAAGAACAAAATATATCAAAAGAAGAACAAAAAGAAATATTGCCAATAATGAAAGAAAATTATGATGGATATAGATTTTCATTAAATTCAGAAGAAAGAATATATAATTCAAATATGTGTTTATATTTCTTAAATAGTTATACAAGACATAAGGAGATACCAAGACAATTAATAGATGTGAATATAGCAAGCGACTATACAAAACTAGGAAAGATGTTAGATTTATGCAAAGGAGAAGAAAGAGAAAGGGTAATAGAACAAACAGTATCAGGAGAAGGCATAGTAAGTGAAATAACACAGAAATTCAATCCAGCAATGGAATTTACAGAAACAGATTTAGTTTCAATGTTATACTATTTAGGTTATTTGACTATAGCAGGTGAAGTGTTTGAAAAACCAGAATTAAAAATACCAAATAGAGTAATGAAAGAAATATATTCAGATTATTTTCTTCAAATTTTAAGTAAAGCAGCAGAATTAAGAATAAATGAAAATGAATATAATGAAATGTTAAGAGAAATAGCATTAGAAGGAAAGATAGATAAAATAGTTGAAATGTTAGAAAAATACCTAAAAAATCTATCAAATAGAGATTATATAAAATTTGATGAAAAATACGTAAAATTAATATTTTATTGTATAGCAATGAATTTGAAAATATTTAGACTAAAGTCAGAAATGGAAGTACAAAGAAAATATCCAGATATATTATTAATACCAAAAGATAAAAGTAAAGGATACAAAGGCGTAATGATAGAATTTAAATATTTAAAAAAAGAAGAAGCAGGAAAATTAAAAGAAAAACAGGAAGAGGCTAGAAATCAAATAAAAGAATATATGGAATTTGAAGAAATAAAAGATATACAAAATTTAAATTGTTACACAGTAGTAGCAGTAAATGATGAAATATATGTAGAAAAAATTTAGATTTTAATTAAAAAACAAGCTAATAGTTATAAAGAAAAAACTATTAGCTCTTTTCTTCATGATATTGTAAAAGCACATTCTTAATAGCAATATGAATCAGCTTATAAACTGAAATACCATACTTATCTTTAAGCTTCTCCAAATTATTTAAAGAACTCTTTCTAAGAATAATAGAATGTTTAGTAAAAAGCTCATTAGATTCTTTTGGCCAAAACCTATCTAAAACACTCATTTCTGCACCATCCTTATTATTTTGCAATTATATTATAGTTTTATAACGCAAATATTATAACCTTGATAAACATGGAATAAAACAATGCAAAATGATAGGCTAATAAATTTTAGTAATAACCCAAAAACAGCTACACTAGCAAATGATTTCAAAAAAATTGGTGGATATCCTTAAAAGGGGGACCAATTTTTTTGAAACAATTGCGATTAAACATTGCAAAATCTATTAAGTTGTGATATAAAATAAAATAAAATAACGAATAAAATGAGAACAAGGCATAAAAGAGGTGAGAAAATGATAAAAGCATATGCCAAGTCAGATATAGGAAAAGTAAGAGAAATAAACCAAGACTATTACTACATATCAGACTCATTAGACGAAGTACAGCTATATATGTTAGCAGACGGAATGGGTGGATACAATGGAGGAGAGATAGCAAGCAAACTAGCTATACAATCAGCCAAAAGCTATATAGAAAACAATTTTAAAGAAATAGAAAAAGACAAAGACAGTATAATACAATTAGTAGGAAGTAGTATGGAATATGCAAATATGGTAGTATATGAAAAATCAAAGGAAAGCAAGGAATTAGAAGGCATGGGTACTACTTTAGAAATTTGCTTAATATATAATAATAAAGTATTTATTGGACATATTGGAGATAGTAGAATATATAGAATAAGAAAAGAATTTATGAGAAAATTAACACAAGACCATAGCTATGTACAAAAACTGGTGAAAGATGGAACAATAACACAAGAAGAAGCAGTACATCATCCACAAAAAAACATGCTTATGAAAGCATTGGGATGTAATGCATTTGTAGAGCCAGATGTTATGGTAAAAGGATTTTTGAAAGATGACATTTTAATAATAAATTCAGATGGATTAACAAATTTAGTGTCACAAGAAGATATTTTTAGAGAGGCAAAGAAAGATATAGAACAAGCACCTAAAGAGTTAGTTAGACTAGCTAATGAAAATGGTGGATATGACAA
>CALXKC010000062.1 GCA_944388775.1 uncultured Clostridia bacterium
TCTAATGGTGATGGCATATAATCAACTATTGCATTTAATAATTCTTGAACACCTTTGTTTTTATATGAAGAACCACATGTAACTGGTACTATTGTGTTTGCAATTGTTCCAGCACGTAAACCTTTTTTGATTTCTTCCTCTGTTAGTTCTTCACCATCTAAATATTTCATCATTAATTCTTCGTTTTGATCTGCTACTGCTTCTATCATTTTATCACGATATTCTTTAGCTAAATCTTTCATATCATCAGGAATATCTGTTTCTTCAATTTCTCTTCCTAAATCATCTTTATGAATGAAAGCTCTCATTTTAATTAAATCAACAATTCCTTTGAAATTGTCTTCTGCTCCAATTGGTAATTGAACTGGAACTGGATTTGCTTTTAATCTAGTTTTTAATTGATCAACGCAAAGCATAAAGTTAGCTCCTGTTATGTCCATTTTATTTACATATACCATTCTTGGAACTTTATATTTGTCAGCTTGTCTCCAAACTGTTTCTGTTTGTGGTTGAACTCCACCTTTTGCAGCTAAAACTGTAACTGCACCGTCAAGAACTCTTAGAGATCTTTGAACTTCTACTGTAAAGTCAACGTGTCCTGGTGTGTCAATAATATTAATTCTATTATTGTTCCAGAAACAAGTTGTAGCAGCAGATGTAATTGTTATACCTCTTTCTTGCTCTTGTTCCATCCAGTCCATTGTAGCAGCACCTTCGTGAACTTCCCCTATTTTATGTGTTTTTCCTGTATAAAATAATATTCTTTCTGTTGTTGTTGTTTTTCCGGCATCTATGTGTGCCATTATTCCTATATTTCTAGTTCTTTCTAGTGGGTATGCTCTTCCTGCCATTTTTTATATTTCCCCCTTCCCAAGTTAAAATTCACTAAATTCGTTTTTAGCGTTGTCAAACTTCTCAAAAATATTTTCAATATACAAAAGTATTATTTCAAATATTTTTGCTCGTTTTCCTAGCTAAAAATCGAATTTATTAAATTTTATAGTTTATAATAAATTTCAAATATTTTTACATAGAATTATTTTTAACTACTTTTTTAAATTTTGATTCGAAATGGTAAGATGTGCATTTTTGATAAGTAAGGCAAGCTGAAGGCGTACTATTTGTACGTCGAAGTTTGACTTATCTTAGCGAAAATGTGCAGATTGCCGTTTCCAATCAAAATTTTTACCATTTGTAATGTGCGAAGGCCTTGTTTGCCTCTGCCATTCTATGTGTATCTTCTTTCTTCTTGAATGCTCCACCATTTCCGTTAACAGCATCCATAATTTCACCAGCCAATTTTTCAGCCATTGTTTTTTCATGTCTATTTCTTGCATAAGTTACTAACCATCTTAAACCTAAAGTTTGTCTTCTTTCAGGTCTAATCTCTAATGGAACTTGGTATGTTGCTCCACCAACTCTTCTAGCTTTAACTTCAAGAACTGGCATGATATTTTCTAAAGCTGCTTCAAAAATTTCTAAAGGATTTTTTCCTTCTTTTTCTTTTATGATATCAAATGCATCATAAACTATTTTTTGAGCAACTGTTTTCTTTCCATCTAACATTATGTTGTTTACTAATTTTGTAACAACTTTACTATTATATATTGGATCTGGTAATACTTCTCTTTTTGCTACATATCCTTTTCTTGGCACTATTCTTCCCTCCTTTTTTCTATTGACAGGGGACACTCCTTTACCTCTTGGTCATTTCCATTCAGCTTAAGGAGTATCCCCTCCCCGTATGAATGAATGATCAAAAGTTTTAAAGTTTCTCCCATAATTGAATACTTAATAAAGTATTCTCGGTACTCTGAAAAGTTTTCCTCTTTTCCGTATAGTGCTATATAATCTATTCTAAATTTAAGTACCTTAAGTTTAGTAGAATTACAAGCACCACATTTGATTTAATTTGAGCTAATTATCAATTGAGTTTTTTGATTGATTTCTACTAAAACAAAGCAAATTAGGTATATTGTGCATTTTTGATAAGTAAGGCAAGCTGAAGGCGTACGTTGGTACGTCGAAGTTTGACTTATCTTAGCGAAAATGTGCAAGATGCCTGATTTCATTTGTTTTAGCCTATTTTTTTGGTTTCTTAGCCCCATACTTAGAACGCGCTTGCATTCTATCTTTAACACCTGCTGTATCTAATGTTCCTCTGATAATGTGGTATCTAACACCTGGAAGGTCTTTTACCCTACCACCTCTAATTAATACAACACTGTGTTCTTGTAAGTTATGTCCTATACCTGGGATATAAGATGTAACTTCATAACCATTAGAAAGTCTAACTCTGGCAACTTTTCTCAAAGCTGAGTTTGGCTTTTTAGGTGTAACTGTTTTAACAACTGTACAAACTCCTCTTTTTTGTGGAGCTCTGTTATTTGTTAGCTTTTTGTTTTTCATGTTATATCCATGTTGTAAAGCTGGTGCAGTTGATTTTGTTACTCCTGTTTTTCTACCTTTTCTTACTAATTGATTAATTGTTGGCACTTAAATTTCACCTCCTATTTTATTTTAATTATTTTTTATGATTTTTCCATGTAATATTTTTGAAATATTCATGTTCATAAAAATTAAATAACCGTTACGGAATTGCATAATTCATGCACTTTATCGTAACGGTTATATTTTATCATTTTTTGTTCAAGAAGTCAATAAAAACTTAGAAATTTTCAAGAATTTTAGTTACTAGATAATGGTTTTTATTAAAAAGAAAAGAGTTTTCCTTAATATGGAAACTCTTCTCTTAATCGAATACAA
>CALXKC010000063.1 GCA_944388775.1 uncultured Clostridia bacterium
TATCTTTACTCTTCATAAATAATTACCCCCTCATTTTGTATATCATTATATATTCTACTACCTTTCTGTATTTCTGATATTTCAAACAAATCTACATTTTTTTGTAATCTTTGAACTATATCCTCTAATAAGCCATAAAAATATATATTTAACAACTTTCCTTCACTATCTATAACTAAATCTATATCACTTTTTGAAGTAGCTTTATTTTTAGCATAAGAGCCAAATAAAATTGCTCTTTTAACTGAAAATGATTTTAATATATCTTTCAACATATCTTTTAGCTCTTCTATTGTATAAATTTTCTCACACATATAACAACCTCCTTTGGATAATTTTAGTATGTTTTCAGTATATCACATTTTTTTCCTTTTTTGTACTGAAAATCCAAACTTTCCTAATTTCTTTCCTAATGAATAATAATGACCATTTGAATAAGCAATTAAATCACACTTAGATATGTCAAAAGCCCCCTTTTCATCTATGTATTTCTTATCTGCTCTTATTGCTAAAACTTCAGCGACAAACATATGATGTGATCCTAATTCTTTTATCTCTTTAACCTTACATTCTATTGATACTGGACTTTCTTTTATCATTGGGCATTTTACGAATTCAGCTTTTTCTTTGTGCAGATTCATTTCTTTAAATTTATCATATTTTGCACCTGACCTTACTCCACACCAATCTGTTGCTTTTACTAAGTTTTTATTTGTTAGATTTATTACGAATTCTCCTTGTTCTTTAATTAAATTATATGAATATCTTGTTGGTCTGACAGAAATATAGACAGTTGCAGGGTTGGTATTTAATATACCTGTCCATGCAACTGTTATAATATTTGACTTTTCCATTGTTCCACAACTTACCATTACAGCTGGTAGTGGATATATAAATGTTCCTGATTTCCATATTGCTTTATTACTATTATAATTATTATTACTCACGTTCGTCTCCTTCATTTTTTAGTTGATTTTCTTGTTCTGTTTCATGTTTTCCTTGTTCTTTATCTCTTTCTTCATAGAATTTCATAACTGCTGATAATTCTTCTCTTCCATCTAAGTATCTAAAATAATTGCCATTGTTATCTTTTAAAGGTTCTCCTAGATATCCGTTATTATATTTTGAACATTCCCTAATTGCTTCTTCTGATAACATTTCATTCGCAATAAATTTATAATATGCTTCGTTTTGAAATACTCCTGTTTTTTCATCTACACCTAACTCTAATATATTTAATCCCGGAATATAAACCTTATCAGTTGTTTCTTCACCTTTTATTATTCTAGTTATTTCATATTCTCCAATTTCATCTTTTACTCCAAATGAATCTTCATATCCTATTCTTCCTACTTTTTGTATTAGAATTTCTTGTCCATTTTCTCTTGATATAATAATAGCTGGCAATTTTGATCTGTCATTTTCTTTCGTAAAATCTTGATATTTTAAGGTAACAATACTTGATGGCTCATAATTTCCACTTCTATCATATTTTATTTTAAATATTTCATCTTCAATAGCCTTTTGTTCTTTTCTTTCTATCTCTGCTAATTTTTGGTTATATATTGCTCTTTTTTCTTTTGTTGCAATTTCTCTATATGCTCCCTCTATTGTTCTTACCTCTAATTTTAATTTTTGTTTTGCAGCAAATTCATTTTTCTTATCAGCATTTACCTTTTTTTCATATTCTACTTTTGCGAATTCAATTAATCCTTCTTTTCTTTGCAATAAAAATTCGTCTATATTTTCTGATTTCCTTGTTCTATCATCACATCTTCCCTTTGAAATTTTTAATATTTCATATGCATTTTTCTTTTTAGGTTTATTTTTCCCAATTCTATTTTTTATTTCTACTAATACTTCATCTGGTACTTCATCTAATAAATTTTTTTCTTCATTTTCTTGACTTTTACTTGAATTTCTATATAGCATAGTTTCTTTAGATTTATCTACTATTTCTAAAAATGCATTGTACTTTTCTCTATGTTCTTTATCAAATATTCTTTCGTATGCTTTTTGTATATTTTCAATTTCTTTTTCTAATTTTTCAATTTCTCTATTTATTAATATCTTTTCTGATAGGCTTGAAGTAGCTTCTAATTTTTGTTTTTCTATTTCTATTTTTCTAGATATTCTTTTTATTGTTTCTAGTGCTTTTTCTTTTATAAAATCATCTTTTTCTAATTCGTCTTTTTTTCTATCTATTGCTACTTTATTTGTTCCTACTATTTCATATGCATTTCTTTTATCTTCCATATTTCTCATTCCTTTCCTATGTTAATACAATACTATTTTACCATATTTACAGAAAAAAATCAAAAATATGGAAGATTTTTGATTATAAACAAAAAAAATCTAGCAACAACCTATCTTCCCAGCAGGGTAACCCACAAGTATTTTCGGCACATTTAGGCTTGACTTCTGTGTTCGGGATGGGAACAGGTATTACCCTAAATGTCATCGTCACTAGAAAATTATCGTATGCAATTATATAAATAAAGCACACTCAAAAATACATAGATGAAATTTTTAGTTTTAAGATCTATTTTTCTCTAAAATTGTGGTTAAGCCCTCGATTTATTAGTATTGGTCAGCTTAATGTATCGCTACACTTACACCT
>CALXKC010000064.1 GCA_944388775.1 uncultured Clostridia bacterium
TCTGCACCTGCTGCTACATTTTTTACACCTTCTTTAATCATACTTTGTGCTAAAACTGTAGCTGTTGTTGTTCCATCTCCTGCAACATCGTTAGTTTTTGTTGAAACTTCCTTAACTAATCTTGCTCCCATGTTTTCAAATTTGTCTTCTAATTCAATCTCTTTTGCTATTGTTACACCGTCATTTGTAATTAATGGTGCTCCAAAACTTTTGTCTAAAACTACATTTCTTCCTTTTGGTCCTAATGTAACTTTAACAGTATCTGCTAATTTATTAACACCTTCTAATAAAGATTTTCTTGCATCTTCTCCAAATTTAATAACTTTTGCCATTTTTAATTACCTACCTTTCTTAGGGGACGGTCCTAAAAATCCCTGCTTTTAGGGATTTAGGGACGGACCTCAATCCTTTATTAAATAACTCTTTTATTATTATTTTACTCAACGATTGCTAATATATCTTCTTGTTTAACAATTATATAATCTGTACCTTCATATTTTACTTCTGTTCCTGAATACTTGCTTACTATAACATTATCACCTTTTTTAACAAGCATTTCTTCTTTTTTACCATCAATTACTTCTCCTGGTCCTACTTCTATTACTTCTGCTATTTGTGGTTTTTCTTGAGCAGCTTGTGCTAATATTATTCCACTTTTTGTTGTTTCTTCGCCTTCTTTCATTTTTATTAATACTCTACTTCCTAATGGTTTAATCATTTTTAATTACCTCCTTTTAGTGTTTTTAGCACTCTTATTGTTTGACTGCTAATAATTTATACCCATTTAATAAAAAAGTCAAGTGTTTTTTATTAATTTTCACAAAAAGTTCACATTCTATTATATTCGATGTAGGAATTAGTTATGATAACTACTTTAATTTCTTGCTTTTTTCAATATTTCTCTATATAATATATCTATGAAAAATTTAATTGTAGATAAAAAATACGATAATAAAAAATTGAATACATTTTTAATGGCTAAACTGCCAACACTAACAAACAATTTATTCTATAAAACATTACGAAAAAAAGATATAAAAATAAATGGAAAAAGAATCAATGAAAATGTTAGTGTTTTTGAAGGAGACCAAATCTTAGTATATATTTCTGATGATATATTAATGCCTTCTATTAATCTTGACATTTTTTATGAAGATGACAATATTTTAATTATAAATAAGCCATATAATATAGAAGTAACTGGAGAAAACAGTCTAACATCATTAGTCCATAAGAAGTATGAAAATTTAGAATTTAAGCCTATGCCCTGCCATAGATTAGATAGAAATACAACTGGATTAATTCTATTTGCTAAAAATAATGAAAGTCTAAAAATTTTATTAGACAAATTCAAAAATCATGAAATAGAAAAACATTACAAGGCTTTAGTTTATGGTATTCCAAAAGATAATTTTAAAAGATGTGAAGCATATTTATTTAAAGATAATAAAAAATCACAAGTATATATTAGTGACACATTTAAAAAAGGATATCAAAAAATAGTTACCACTTATTCTGTTATCGAGAATTATTCAAATAATACAAGTTTATTAGATGTCCAAATTGAAACTGGAAAAACTCATCAAATTAGAGCTCATCTGGCTTATCTGGGTTATCCTATTATTGGTGATGGAAAATATGGTATTAATAGTATTAACAAAAAGTTTGGTAAAAAGTATCAAATGCTTTGTAGCTATATTTTAAAGTTTAATTTTAAAACTGATAGTGGAATTCTGAACTATCTAAATAAAAAAGAATTTGTCTTAAATAAAGATTAAATATATTATAACTTTTAGAAGGTGTAAAATGAATATATTAAAACCAAGAAAGATATTAGTTGATAACTTGATAAATATTGAAAACTTATTAGATGAAATAACAGAAACTGAAGAATTGGAAAATATAAATTTAGAAAACTATAAAGAAAGTAATATAAAAATTAATGATATTACTATTGAAAAAGCCATAATTCATAATATTGATATTATCGATAGTAATCTGTCTAAGAATACTTTCGTTGACATTGAATTTAATAATTGTAATTTTTCTAATACAAAATTTGAAAATTGTACTTTTATAAGATGTCTATTTAATAATTGTAAAATGACTGGAGATAGTTTTATAGACAGTTTATTAAATAATATTAGCTTTACTGAATCAAATTTGAATTATGCTAATTTTGCAATGGCTAGTATGGAAAACATTTTATTTGATAATACTGTTTTAAGAAATAGCAATTTTCAAGAAAACAAATTTAAAAATATTGTTTTTAAAAATGCTGACCTAACACAATCACAATTTTTTAAATCTAGTTTAAATGGTATAGATTTTTCTGATAGTATAATTGATGGAATTATTGTGTCTATTGAAGATTTAAAAGGTGCGATAATAAATGAATTTCAAGCTGTAGATTTGGTTGGTTTAATAGGTGTGAAAATAAAATAACTTATTAATGATTCCTATTTATTTTTTTATGGAGCGGGTAGCGAGAATCGAACTCGCGCGACCAGGTCGGAAGCATGGCATTCTACCACTAAATTATACCCGCTTATTTATTATAATCTTCAAACCTTATATTCACAGCAAATCCACCAACATAGTAGACAGTGTTCATATAAGGGAACAATGGTGGAGATGAGGAGAGTCGAACTCCTGTCCATAATACTTTCCATATAAACTTCTACAAGTTTAGTTTATCTTTTAAATTCATCTTATTTTCACCGACAAACAGGTTAAAATAAAATATAGCTTCTAAAATACCCTCTACTTTTGAAGCAAAAGTAGTTTTGTTTCCCACAAAATCGGCACTTTATCTAAATATGTGGGGTATCTAGTAAAGTGTAGCTGCAACTTAGGCAGCTAATGCTACTTCTTGTTTATTAGCGTTTATATTTAGTTTCTCGTTTTTTAAGTGGCCAACGAGAATCCACTACTTGCTATTTATATTTCTGGTAATATGTCGAAACCATTACATCCCCAGATACCTATTAATTATACAATATTTTAGTTATTTTATCAACACATTCACTTAATTTTTATCTTTTCATATTATATATTGGTGATATATATGAGTATTGTTCCAACAAATGTCAATTATACTTACAACTTATTAAGAAGTAATTTAATAAGTTTGAATACTATTTATCCTTTTCTCAATATACAAATAGTTGGAAATAGTGTAATGGGAAAAAATATTTATGTTGTAAAACTTGGTAAAGGGCCTAATAAGGTATTTTACTCAGGTGGAATTCACGCAAATGAATGGATAACAAGCACACTTTTAATGAGATTTATCGAAGACTATGCAACTGCTTATGTACAAGATAGCTCTTTATATGGTTATAATGTCAGAAATTTATTTAATAGTTCCAGTATATATATTATGCCTATGGTAAATCCTGATGCGATTAATTTAGTTACTGGAAGTTTGCCAACTAACTCATTTGCTTATGAACGAGCCTTATCAATAGCTAACAACTTTCCTAGTATTCCTTTTCCTTCTGGCTGGAAAGCAAATATTAATGGTGTGGACTTTTCTAACTTCCAACATACCTTATTAATAAATCGCCTTGTTGGCGATTATTATGTTTGATTATCCTGTTTTCAAAATTTCTTCATATTCTATTTTTCCATTATTTATTGATATACTATCACTTATTATATTTAAATGATTAAAATTAAAATGAATATATATATTTTT